>CAZNOE010000151.1:0-10454 GCA_964574525.1 uncultured Bifidobacteriaceae bacterium | reverse complement strand
GTCAGTAGGTGGACAGTGCCGTGAGGAAACGTGATCGGCGCCCGATCTGCAATTCTGATTTTAGCAGAGGCGACGCTTTGTAACGCAGCCGTCCCGGTTGCGAGTTCTGGCGGCGTCCCGCCGTCAGTATCTTGGTTGGGATTCCCGCACCGGGACGGCGCGGGAACTCGCAGGCGGGGACGCCTGCGCTACCATAGCCGGGGCACGTTCTCGCCGCGTGCGAGCCGCATGCGCCGCGGCTCAGGCTAGCAACACCTTGAAGCCCGCCTGTTCGAAGTGATTGTCGCCGGTGAGAGCTTCCGTCAGACCTTCATCCGCCATCACAACAAAGGAAATGCAGTCGGTGAGAGACCAGTTTTTGTCAGGCCGGCCCGCGAATAGATCGAGGCCGCGTTGCAGCAGACGGGAATCGAGTGGCACAACGCGCGTGCGTGGACTGGCGCGAATCCCGGCCAGCAAACGCAAGAAAGTCGGCGTGATCTTCCGCGCGTGCGCACGCGTTTCCCAATTCCAGCAGAATGAACTCCGTGGTCAGGATTGTCTGCTTGACTTTGGACTGCGCCAAGGCGCGGCCATGCAACGGGTCGCGCTCGTCCAGGAGCGCCTGGTAGAAAAACGTGTCGGCAAAGACGGCGTTCACGATGGCTTGGAAACGCCGTACAGATGGAAGTCAAGGTTGCGGACGTAATCTTTGGGCCAATGCGGACGCGGCTTGGCCACTTTCAGCACCGCTGCAACAAACGGATCTTCCTCCGGCTGCCATTCGTCGGGGACCACTTCCACGACCGTGCCATCCGGTAACTTCGCGTCGGGCGGCAGGACGACCACGCCGTTTTTGACCGTGCCTTTGTAGCTCACGGCTATGTCATAACGCGAATCCAATGCCGAAGCAAGCCGGGCCAAAGCACGTATTTCCTAACCGCTGGCACACGCTGATGCTTGCCGCATGTTCACACGGCGGACTACAATCCGACCACCGTGATTTACCTGGACCACAACGCTACCACGCCCATTGCACCAGAAGTGCTGGAGGCGATGATGCCTTACCTGACTTCGGAATGGGGTAACCCGTCCAGCAGCTACAAGTTTGGGGCAAAATTGAAGACCGTGATCGAGACGGCGCGGGGGCAGGTGGCGGAATTGATTGGGGCGCAGTTGCGCGACGTGATTTTTACGTCGTGCGCCACGGAGAGCAACAATGCGGCGATTCATGCGGCGCTCAAGGCCAATCCTGGCAAGCGGCACATCGTCACGTCGGCGGTGGAACATTCTTCCGTGCTGAACTATTGCATGGCGCTGGAGAAGGACGGCCACCGGGTGACGTATCTGCCGGTGGACTAGGATGGATTGCTCAAGCTCGCGGACTTGGAAAACTCGATTAAGGATGAAACCGCCATCGTGTCGCTAATGTGGGCGAACAACGAGACGGGGGTGTTGTTTCCGGTGAAGGAGATTGCGGAGATTTGTCGCGCGCGTGGCGTGCTCTATCACTGCGACGCGGTGCAGGCGGCGGGCAAGGTGGAAATTGACGTGTCCCGCGACGGCGGGATGCAGCCGGACTACCTTTCGCTCGCGGGCCATAAGTTTAATGCGCCAAAAGGTGTCGGTGCAGTTTACGTGCGACGGAAAGCGCCGTTCTCGCCGATGATTCACGGCGGGCATCAGGAGCGGAATCTGCGCGGCGGGACGGAGTGCGTGCCGCTGATTGTCGGCATGGGCAAGGCGGCGGAACTGGCGCGGAAACAACTGCCGGGTTACGAAAAGAAAGTCCGCCCGCTGCGGGATGCGCTGGAGGAAGGCATCCTGAGTTCAGTCGCCGACACGGAGTTGAACGGCGACAAGACGCAGCGCCTGGCGAACACGACCAACATTACCTTCCACGGAATCGAATCCGAAGCGCTGCTTATCCTGCTTGATCAAGAAGGCATCTGCGCGTCGTCTGGTTCGGCTTGTCTCGCCGACTCCGACGAAACTTCGCATGTCGTGAAGGCGATGAAGCCGGCGTCAACGGCTTCGCGACAGATGATCCGGTTTTCGCTGGATGCCGACAATACGACGGCGGAGATGAATAAAGCGTTGAGCGGAATCGAAGGCGCAGTGAAGATGCTGCGCGGTTGAAGCCAGCGTGAAACTACCTGCAAACACCATCATCGTCCGCGAGAAGGTGACGCGCTACTTGCTCGTGCCGCAGGCGCGCGGCGACAAGTCGGGGTTTCTGGAACGTGCCGGTTACACGCGGGAAGACGCCGACCAACTGCTGCGGGACTTGCGCCTGCAACTGCCGCTGGACGCCGTGCCCACAAAATCCAACAAGTTCGGTCAATACTACGAGATTCGGGGCAGCCTGACCGGCCCGAACGGCGTCACGTTGGCGGTGCGCACTGTTTGGATGAGCGAACACTTGTCGGGCGTCACCAAGTTTGTTACACTACTGCCAGATAAACGGAGAACGTGATGAAGTTCGAGCTATACAAAGACATGGTGCTGACGCGCGACCTGCCGGCAGAACGGCTGAAGCGCGGCGACATCGTCAAGCTGGTGGAACACCACGTCGCCCGCGACGGTGAGGACGGCTACAGCGCCGAAGTGTTCAACGCGCTGGGTGAGACGCTGACCGTCATTACCGTGCCTGAATCGGCGCTTGAACCCCTCCGCGAAGATGAAGTGTGCTGCGTTCGGGCGTTGGAATAGCGCGAGCCTCGTGCTTATCCGTTCTGATCTCTGATCTCTGTCGTCCACGCCGGTCCACTCAACTGTCAACACTCAACTCTCAACCCGTGTTCCGATGACGGCGGGCATCAAGAGCGGAATCTGCGCGGCGGGGTGAGTGCGTTGCCGCTTATCCGCGCTTTCGTCCGATGCTTCTGGCAACCGCACCCTGGTTTCGGTATTCTCGCGCCACTGTATGGCATCGGCGTGCGAGAAATTTCAAAATCTGCTTCGCGAGCTGTTTCAATTTGAATTGGCCGACCTCGACTTCGGCATCTACCGGCTGTTCCGTTTGAAGAAGGACGAACTCGACAAGTTTATCGGCCAGCAGATTCCTCAGGCAGTGGAAAAGGCGTTCGCAGACGTGGCCGCAGGCGACACGGTCAAGCTGAAGGCCGAAGTCGCCGACCTCGCGCAGAAAATCCGCGAGGAACTGGAATTGGATGCCATCCTCGACGACGGTTCGCTCAATCCGCGCTACGACAGGAGCGCCATCGGCAAGACCGTCCGGCTGATGGTCAATGACTACGAGGAGAAGTTCAAACGCCTGCGCGGTCTGCTCGCCACGGAGAACCAGAAGGACGACGTTTTCAACCACCTCCACGCCTTTTTCTCCCGCTACTACGACCGGGGCGACTTCATTGCCCGGCGCTTCTTTGGCGCGCGACCGCATTACGCAGTGCCTTACAACGGGGAGGAAACCCATTTCCATTGGGCGAACAAGGACCAGCACTACATCAAGTCCGGCGAAGCCTTCCGCGATTACTCCTTCACCGTGGCCGACATCCTGGGCGGTCCGGCCCGCGTCCGCTTTGCGCTCACGAAAGCCAGCCTGCCGCCCGGCGACACCAAGGGCGACCGCCGCTACTTCTTCCCGCAGCCCGACGAATCCAAATGGGATGCCGCCAGCCGCACCTTCACCATCGGCTTCCACTTCCGGCTGCCCGTCGAGGCGGAATTGAAGAGCGCCCCGGTCGAGGAAAATGGCGCGGCGGGTGAGAATAGCGATGCCGCCGCCGAGAATGGAAACGGCGAGAATGGCAAAGCCGCCAAGCCCAGGAAAATCTCCGGCGACAAACTTCAGGAAAAGCTGCTCGCCGATGCGCTGGATGCCCTCATCGCCGCGTGCCCGGAAGCGGGACTGGCCGATGCCTTGCGCAAGGTCGTGAATCAGGAGGAAGTCGGGCGCGACGGCAAGCCGCCCGTCACCTACCTCGCCAAACGGATGCGCCACTTCGCCCGGCGGCAGACCTCCGACTACTTCGTCCACAAGAACCTCGCCGCCTTCCTCCGCGAGGAACTCGACTTCTACATCAAGGACCAGGTCATCCACGTCGCCGACCTGGAGGGCGACTTCGAGGGCAAGCGCCGGATGCTCCGCGCCCTGCGCGAACTGGCCGGGCCGCTCATCGCCTTCCTCCATCAAATCGAGGAGGTGCAGCGCCGCCTGTTCGAGAAACGCAAATTCGTCCTCCGCACCGATTACCTTTGCCCGGTGCAAAACGTCCCGCGTCCGCTGTGGAAGGAAATCTGCGCGAACCAGCGCCAGCTTGCGGAATGGGTGGACCTCTACGCGCTCGGCAAGGACGGCGCGGGCGACGACGACCTCTTCGCCTTCAAGGGCAAGCTCACTGAGAGCTTCCTCGAAAACCATCCGACGCTTGTGGTGAACACCGCGCTTTTCGATGAAAAGTTCCCCGATTTCAAATGGCGGCTGCTCGAAAGCTTCGACGACCTCGACGCGGTGCTTGATGGCGTGCTGGTGAAGTCGGAGAATTATCAAGCATTGCGCGCTCTCTCTCGCTCCCTCTTCGAGAAGATTCACGTCGTCTATGCCGACCCACCATACAACACGGGCAAAGACGAGTTCCTGTACAAGGACACCTATCGTCACTCGAGTTGGCTCGCAATGATGGACGAAAGACTCGCCCAACTCGGCATGATCGCGCGGCCAGAAACGGTCTTCTTTGCGTCAATCGACGCGAATGAGATGGCCAATCTGACATTGCTTTTCGATGAGCGATTCGGACCGCAGAACCATCTTGGTGACGTCGTTTGGAAAAGTGCGACGGACAACAATCCCACACGAGTAGCCGTCGAACACGAATACGTGCTCTGCTATGCGAAGAACCAAAGCGCAGTTGCGTCAGAATGGAAAAGCGCGCTCTCCACCGCGAAGGAAATTCTTCTCGCCAAGCATGACGAACTGAAAGCGGCCGGAATCTCGCCAGCCAATATCCAAAAGGAAATCCGCGAGTTCATTCGAGACAACCTCGACACAGTTGGCGAGTTGGACCGTTACAAGTTTGTGGATGAAGACGGCATCTACGCTGGCTCGGAAAGTGTCCACAACCCTCATCCGGGCGGCTACCGATACGACGTCCCGCACGAGACGAGTGGAGAGGCCATGCGCATCCCGTCAAACGGCTATCGTTTTCCTTGGGAAACAATGAAGCGCGACTTTATCGACAAGAAGCGACTCATCTATGGGCCGGACGCCAACCGCATCGTCAAAATCAAAATCTATCTAAAAGACTATCAAGATTCACTCCGCAGCGTTGTGCATCTGGATGGCCGTCTCGGCTCTTATGCGCTGACCGCGCTTTTTGGTGCAGACACCGAAGTGTTCAAAAATCCGAAAGCCCCGGAACTAATCCAACGGCTTGTGTCGTTCGCTGCACCTGACACCGGCCTGGTTTTGGACATTACGGGTGGGTCTGGAACGACTGCCCAATCGGTAATTGAACTAAATCGTCAGGCGCTCACACAGCGGCGATTTGTTCTCATGGAGATGAGTTCCCTCTTCGACACCGTAATTGTTCCTCGCGTGCTGAAGTTGTGTTTTGCTTCTTCTTGGAAAGACGGCAAACCCACGCGCCTCCCCACCAAAGACGAAGCAGTTCACACCCCACGCCTCGTGAAAGTCCTACGTCTGGAAAGCTACGAGGACGCGCTGCATAATCTCGCAACGGACGCCACGCTGGCGACGAGCGAGGCGAAGGCGGCGGCGTTTCAGGGCGCACTCGGCGCGGAAAGCTATCGGCTGAATTACATTGCCCGGCTGCCGCTGGAGGCCAGCGCTTCCATGCTGCAAACCGCGCGGCTCGACCATCCCTTCCGTTACGCGCTCGAAATCCTCACCGACGACGGCGCGGAGGCGCGCACAGTGGACTTGGTGGAGACCTTCAACTGGCTGCTTGGCCTCGACGTGCAGCGCGTGCGCCGCTGGCAGCACGCGAAGCGGGACTATCTCGCCGTCCTGGGCCGCGACCGCGCCAGCAAACGCCTGCTCGTGGTCTGGCGCGACACGGCGGACCTCGACCCCAAGGCCGAGCGCGTCTTCCTCGAAAAGCAGGTCGCCGCGCTCACGAAGGACGCACCCTTCGACCGGATGCTCATCAACGGTGACAGCGCCACGCCCGGCTTCGAGAGTCTCGACGCGCTGTTCAAGCAACTCATGGAGGCCGACTGACCCGATGAAACCGACCGTTTATATCGAGACGACGATACCCAGCCTGCTGACGGCGTGGCCGAGCCGGGATTTGATCGTGGCCGCGGATCAGCAAATGACGCGACGATGGTGGGAAACCCGGCGCGGACAGTTTCAGCTTTTTGTCTCGGAATTCGTGCTGGACGAAGCGGGCCAGGGAGACAAGGAGGCCGCCGCGCAACGCCTTCAGGTGCTGGCCGAATGCGAGCTGCTGAAAGCGACGGACGAAGTGCGTTCCCTCACGCTGGCATTGCTGGACGCCGGACTGATTCCCCGCAAAGCCGCCGCCGACGCTGCGCACATTGCCGTGGCTGCGGTTCACGGCATGGATTTCCTGCTGACCTGGAATTGCCGGCACATTGCCAATGCGATGATTGCGGATCGCATCCGCGCAGTTTGCATGGAGCTAGGTTGCAGGTCGCCCATCATATGCACCCCCCACGAATTGATGTTACCTTTGAGCCATGAAACATGAAATTTTGGAAGAGGTCTGGCGCATCCGCGATCAAATCGCAGCGGAATGCGGCTACGATGTGGACCGCCTGTTCGAGCGCATCCGGGCTTTGGAAGCGCGCGACAAAGATCGGGTGGTGCAACCGCCGCCGCGTCGCGCCCCGATGGAATCTGCCGCCGCCTTGCGCGAAGAGCCGCCGCCGTATGACGCAAATCCGGCGCGGCAATCTGAAAACCCAATCGAAGAAGTCTGGCGGATTCGGGATGAGATGTCCGCCGAGTATGGCCACGACGTTCATCGTATGTTCGAGGCCATGCGTGAGAAGGAGAAAGAATACGGCGACCGGCTGGTGCATCATGTGCCGCGCCGTGCCCCGGAGGAATCCACCGCCGTCCTGCGCGAAGAACCGCCCAAGGCCGAGTGATGGCACGCCCGGCCAAAGCCACCGTCAGCAAGCAGACGCTCGATTTCGAGCGGTCGCTGGTGCTGAACCGCTACTTCCTCGCCCAACTCGGCGCAGTGGAGTTTGACGACCTCCGCTCGCGCCTTGACCGCGCGCCCGAAGGCGACTTCGGCGACGGGAACAGTTTCTTCTTTCACGCGCTGGTCAGCGCCGGCCTGAAGGACACGGCCACGCGCGCGAAGCTGGCCGATTACGACCGGCGCATTCTGGCCGAGGAACGCGAGCTGGCGCGGGGGCGCGGCGTTTTCCGGTTCAAGTATTTCCAATGGCTGGCGCTGATCTTCACCGAGTTGTATCTCGACGCGCTCACCGACCAGCCCGCCGCGCTCCGCCGGAAGTTGAACGAGTTTTTCCTCAAGGAGAAGGCGCGTGGCGCATTGCCCGGCACGATGACGGAGTTCACCGAGGACGACTTGCGGCGCATCGCGTTCTTCATGGCGACCGGCTCGGGCAAGACGCTGCTCCTGCACTCGCACATCCGGCAGCTTCGCCATTACCTCGCCCACGGCGCGCATCCCGAAATGCTGGCGAACCGCGCCGACGGCCGCCGCGAGTGGGACAACATCCTGCTCATCACGCCCAACGAGGGCTTGAGCGAGCAGCACCTGCGCGAGTTGCGCGAGAGCGGCGTGGAGTGCGGGCGGCTGGTCGAAGAACGCAGCGCGGGCGGCGGGCGCGGTCTGTTTGGCCCGAAGGTGATGGTGGTGGAAATCCACAAGCTGGCCGACGAGGCGAGCGGCGACGGCGTGAGCATCGCGCTGGCGGAGTTGGGCGGAAGCAATCTCGTGTTCGTGGATGAAGGCCACAAAGGTGTGGGCAGCGACGCGCAGACGTGGAAGAACCGGCAGAAGGCACTGAGCGCGGGCGGCTTTCTCGTGGAATACAGCGCGACCTTTGCCCAGGCCGTGGGCGCGGCCAGCGGCGGGAAGCGCGAGTTGCTGATGAGCGACTACGGCAAGTCCATCCTCTTCGATTACAGCTACCGCTATTTCCACGGCGACGGTCACGGGAAGGATTTCGAGGTCTTGAATCTCTCCGCCGGGACGGAGGAGCGCGCGCAGGAGTTGCTCGTGGGCGGGTTGCTCGTGTTCTACCAGCAGCTTCGACTTTTCCGCAGCCACGGGCGCGAGTTTCGCCCCTACGAAATCGCGCGCCCGCTGTGGGTGATGCTCGGCAGCAGCGTCAGCCGACGGCAGGGCAACAAAGCGGACAACAGCACCGGCGCGAAGACCGAACGCGCGGACGTGGCTAAAGTGGTGACGTTCCTCCAGCGTTTCCTCGAAGACCCCAAATGGGCGACCGACATCATCGCGACCGTGCTCGCTGGAACGAGCGGCTTTCAGGACGAGGAGACGAAGGCGGATTTGTTTTATGAGCGGCTTGAACATCTCCGCACCGCGAAGGCAAAACAGCTTTACGCCGAAATCACGGAGCAGGTTTTCCACGGCGCGGGCGGGTTGGAATTGTGGCATCTCAGCGGCGAGACGGGCGAAATCGGTCTGCGCGTCTCCGCTCCCACCGGGAAAGAGAAGCCCTACTTTGCGGTCATCAACATCGGCGACGTATCGAGCTTCGAGAAGCATGTGAAGGAGCATCTCAAGCTGGAGGTGAAGGCCGACAAACTGACCAGGTCGCTCTTCGACGGCATCGAAGCGGCGGACTCGCCGGTGCATCTGCTTATCGGCGCGAAGAAGTTCATCGAAGGCTGGTCAAGCTGGCGCGTGTCCGCGATGGCGCTGCTGAACATGGGCAGCGGCGAAGGCTCACAAGTGATTCAGCTTTTCGGGCGCGGCGTCCGGTTGCGCGGCAAGAACCGTTCGCTCAAACGCAGCGCACGCCTGCCGGATGAAGCTCCGCACCCGCACGAACTCACGCCGCTGGAGACGCTCTACATCTTCGGCTGGAATGCGAACTACGTGCAGCGTTTCCGCGAGATGCTGCAACGCGAGCGCGTCTTCCGTGAACTGACGGTGACGAGCGAGAACCTTTTCCCAAAAGAGAAAACGCTACCCGTCCCACTGCCGCGTGCGAATTTCGACGTGACAAAAGAGACGTTCGTCGTCGCGGTGGAAGACCTCGGCGTTTCGATTGACCTCACGCCGCGTGTCCAAACACTGGAAGGAACGCATGTCGGCGCGGGCACGCTGGGCGAGAGCGAGAGGGTGGATTTCTCCACGGCTGCGGTGCTGGGCTTGGTGGATGTTCCCGCGCTCTACGATTCGTTGCTCGCCCACAAGCGGACACGGCGGCTCGAACATTTCTACATCCCGCGAACAATTCTGCCGGACATTCTCGGTCGGTGTGAAGTAAGAGTTTCCGCCCGCGACCGACATGCCCCAGCCGTCCTACACGATGCTGCCGCGCGCGCCTGCAAAACTTACCTCGACCGCTTCGCCGCCCGCCGGGAGCGGGAGCGCGAGAGCAAGGAAATCGCGCCAGCCAAGCTGACGGTGAAGGATCAGCCAGTCACTTTCCGCGTGCGAACGACTTCCGACGAGTTGTTCAAGGAACTCGAAGGCCTGGTGAAGAAGGGAATGAGCGAGTTGCAGAAGACGGAATGGAAGAAGCCATTGCCGCGCCTGCACATCGAACGCCATCTCTACAGCCCGGTGCTCCGCGACCCGAAGGACAAGGCTTATGCGGTCGCCGACCTGGCCGTCAGTCCACCTGGCTTGAGCAAGAACGAGAGCGAACTGCTGGAGCGGCTCTGGCATTTCTGGGAGTCGAAGCGAAATGACGAACCTTTCAAAGGCGTCGAGGTATTCCTGCTCCGCAACCAAGCCAAGACCGGCATCGGTTTCTTCAAGCAGAGCGGATTCTATCCAGACTTCTTGCTGTGGTTGCGCCACAAGCCATCGGGGCGCGTCCACCTCCGTTTCCTGGAGTCGCACGGAATGCACCACGGCGGTTTGTTCCTCACGAACAGCACGAAGATCGATTGCCTCAATGAACTGGAAGCCATTTCTAGCCGGAAGGATTTCCAGAAAGTGAAATTCTCCATGGACGGCTTTATCCTCACGACGACACCGCTCGGCGATATTCCCGGCGCGGACGCCAAAACATGGGAGGAACTAGCGCGCGATTATCACGTCATGGAGCAGACCGTTAGGAACGTGACTCCATTGCTGGAAATGCCAGCGGCGACGTAGCTCATGCGTGGGAACCGAACATGAAAACTCTCATCGTTGACAGATTTTCCCAAGAGCACATTGATCGCCTCAACCAGATCGGCTGCGAAGTCACCTACAAACCGACGGTCAAGGCCGGGGAACTGCCGCAACTGATCGGCCCGTACAAGATTCTGGTTGTGCGGAGCAAGGAGGTCACGGCTGACACGC
>CAZNOE010000150.1:0-10497 GCA_964574525.1 uncultured Bifidobacteriaceae bacterium | reverse complement strand
CTGCAATTCCTGCGGGCCGCAGATATCCAGAATCTCGTGCGGGTCAATCGGGCCTTCGGTCAACTGCTGGCCTTTCTTCACAAAGTCGCCTTTGAACACAATGACGTGCTTGCCGATGGCGACGAGGTGTTCTTCCTCCACGGCGGTCTGCGGGTCCTTGATGACGATGCAGCGCTTGCCGCGCACGCTCGTGCCGAAATCCACGATGCCGTCAATCTTGGAAATCTCGGCGGCGTCCTTCGGGCGGCGCGCTTCGAACAATTCCGCCACGCGCGGCAGACCACCGGTGATGTCCTTGGTCTTGGCCGTTTTGCGCGGCGTCTTGGCCATGAGCGTGCCGGCCACGATCTTGTCGCCCTGGTTGACGACGATGTGGGCCGCCGACGGAATCGGGTAGCTGGCCACGGCTTCGCCGCGCTCGTCGCTGATGATGATTTGCGGATGCAAATCTTCCTTGTGTTCGATGACGACCATGGCTTCCTGCCCGGTCGTCTCGTCCACTTCCTGTTTCATCGTCACGCCTTCGATGATGTCGTGGAACTTCACCTTGCCGGCCTTTTCGGAAAGGATCGGCACATTGTACGGATCCCATTGCACGAACGTCTCGCCCTTCTTGACCTTGCCGCCGTCCGTCACGGAAATGACCGCGCCGATGACGACGGTGTGGTTTTCCAGTTCGCGGCCATCGTCAGCGATAATGGAGACGGTGCCGTTCTTGTTGAGCACAATGTTGCTGCCGTCTTCGAGCCGGACCAGGCGCAACTCGTTATAGCGGATCGTGCCGTCGAACTTGGCCTTGATCTGCGGAATCTTGAACTGGGCCGCTGCCGTGCCGCCAATGTGGAACGTGCGCATGGTGAGTTGCGTGCCGGGCTCGCCAATGGATTGCGCGGCGATGATGCCGACGGCTTCGCCCAATTTGACCTTCGCGCCGGTCGCAAGGTTTCGACCATAGCAGCACTTGCAAGTGCCCTGCTTGCTTTCGCAGGTCAGCACCGATCGAATTTTCATCTTCTCCACACCGGCGGCGTCCACCTGCTTCGCCTTGACCTCGTCAATTTCCTCGTTCGCGTGGACGAGCAATTCCTTCGGCTTGGAAGGATTGGGAATGTCTTCACAGGAGAAACGGCCAATGAGCCGATCACCGAGTTTGACGACCACGTCATCGCCTTCGGAGATCGCCTCCACCCAGATCCCGTTGGTCGTTCCGCAATCCTCTTCGCGGATGATCACGTCCTGCGCCACGTCCACGAGTTTGCGCGTCATGTAACCGGAGTCAGCGGTCTTGAGCGCCGTGTCGGCCAGACCTTTGCGCGCGCCGTGCGTGGAGATGAAGTATTCGAGCACCGTGAGGCCCTCGCGGAAATTCGCCAGGATGGGCTTTTCGATAATGTCACCCGACGGCTTGGCCATGAGGCCGCGCACGCCGGCCAGTTGGCGGACCTGCTGTTTGTTGCCGCGCGCGCCCGAGTCCACCATCAGGTACACCGGGTTGAATTCCTTCTTGCCTTGGTTCTGCTCGAGGGTCTTGAACATGACGCTGGCAATTTGATCGGTCGCGTGCGTCCACTCGTCAACGATCTTGTTGTAGCGTTCACCGGACGTGATGATGCCTTTGCGATGCTGCTTCTCGACTTCTTTGATCTTCTTCTGCGCTTCCTCAATTACCTGGTTCTTTTCCTTCGGGATGATCATGTCATCAATGCCGATGGAGCAGCCGGACTTGGTGGCCTCGCGGAAGCCCAGTTCCTTGAGCTTGTCCAGCATGACCACGGTCTTGTCATGACCGGCAATCTTGTAACAGCGCCAGATGAGATCGCCCAACTGGGCTTTTCCGGCGGACTTGTTGTAGAAACCCAGTTCCTCCGGCCAAATCTCGCTGAACGTGACACGGCCCACGGTGGTCTCGATGACCTTCCTGGTCGCGTCGCCGTATTCGGTCTTCTTGCCATAATCCGGATTGGCGATGCGAATGCGGTCGTGCGTCTTGACCGCGCCGTCGTCGTAGGCGAACACCACTTCGGACTTTGAACCGAATAGCTTGAGCGTCTTCGTGTCCGCCGGCATGGGCGTGCGCGGCTCGGCCGTCAGGTAATAGCAACCAAGAGTGATGTCCTGCGTCGGCGTGATGATGGGCTTGCCGCTGGACGGGCTGAAGATGTTGTTGGGCGCCATCATGAGCAGGCGCGCTTCCATCTGCGCTTCGACCGACAGCGGCACGTGAACGGCCATCTGGTCGCCGTCGAAGTCGGCATTGTACGCCGTGCAAACCAGCGGATGGATGCGAATAGCCTCGCCTTCGATCAGTTGCGGCTCGAAGGCCTGCACTGAGAGCCGATGCAGCGTGGGCGCGCGGTTGAGCAATACCGGATGGCCCTTCGTGACTTCTTCGAGAATGTCCCAGACTTCCGGCGTCTGGCGCTCGATCATCTTCTTGGCGCTGCGCACCGTATGCACGTAGCCGAGTTCCTTCAGCCGTCGAATGATGAATGGCTCGAACAGCACGAGCGCCATCTTCTTCGGCAAACCGCACTGGTGCAGCTTGAGTTCCGGTCCAATGACGATGACGGAACGGCCGGAGTAATCCACGCGCTTGCCCAGCAGGTTCTGGCGGAAACGGCCGCTTTTGCCCTTGAGCATGTCGCTCAAGGATTTCAACGGGCGATTGCCGGCGCCGGTGACGGCGCGCCCGTGGCGGCCATTGTCGAACAGCGCGTCCACGGCTTCCTGCAACATGCGTTTCTCGTTGCGGATGATGACTTCGGGCGTCTTGAGCGAGAGCAGGTTCTTCAAGCGGTTGTTCCGGTTGATGACGCGGCGATACAAGTCGTTCAGATCTGAAGTGGCGAAACGCCCGCCTTCGAGCGGAACGAGCGGACGCAAATCCGGGGGAATGACCGGCAGCACGGTCAGGATCATCCATTCGGGCCGGCTCTTGGACGACTGCAAGCCTTGGAGCAACTTGATCCGTTTGGCGACCTTCTTGCGGATTTGCTTGCTCTTGGTCTCGGTCATCGCGACCTGCAATTGCTCGACCTGCTTGATGAGGTCCACTTTCGCCAGCGCTTCGCGCACGGCTTCCGCGCCCATCTTGGCAACGAAGGCTTCCGCACCGTAAGTCTCGCGGGCTTCGCGATACTCATGTTCGCTGAGCAATTGATTGTGCTTGAGCGGTGTGTTTCCCGGATCAATCACCATGTAGTCTTCGTAGTAAATGACCCGCTCCAGATGGCGCGCGGTCATGTCGAGCGCAAGGCCGATGCGCGAGGGCATGCACTTGAAGAACCAGATGTGACAGGTGGGCACGGCCAGCTCGATGTGGCCCATGCGCTCGCGGCGCACGCGGGCCAGCGTCACCTCGACGCCGCAGCGGTCGCACACCACGCCGCGGTGCTTGATGCGCTTGTATTTTCCGCACGAGCACTCCCAGTCCTTGACGGGACCAAAGATACGCTCGCAGAACAAGCCGCCTTTTTCGGGCTTGAACGTGCGGTAGTTGATGGTTTCGGGATTCTTGACTTCGCCCTTGGACCAGGACCGGATGGCATCAGGGGACGCGACGGTGATCGCGACGTAATCCACCTGATTGACCTTTTCCAGACCGAGCAATTCGCGGACGTTTTCTTTGGAACTGATCATAACTTATTGGTTTCAGCCCCGACATCGGATGGCGGGGTTAAATTCACTTCGCATTCAAACAGACGACATCGACGAGAAGGCCGCAGCTGCTGATTCAGCGGGGTGATCAATCGGGTTGGTGTAACCGACCTTCACGTCCAGCCCCAAGGATTGCATCTCCTTGACGAGCACGTTGAAGGATTCCGGAATGCCCGCCTCCAGCGAGTTGTCGCCTTTGACGATGCTTTCGTAAATCCGCGTGCGGCCCTGCACGTCGTCGGACTTGACCGTGAGCAATTCCTGCAATGTGTAGGCCGCGCCGTAGGCTTCCATGGCCCAGACTTCCATTTCGCCGAATCGCTGGCCGCCGTATTGCGCCTTGCCGCCGAGCGGCTGCTGGGTGACGAGTGAGTACGGCCCGACCGCGCGGGCGTGAATCTTGTCCGCCACGAGATGGCCGAGCTTCATCATGTAAATGAAACCCACGACCACTTCCTGATCGAACTGTTCGCCCGTACGGCCATCGTAAAGATACGTCTTGCCGTTCTCCCCGACGAGCAGCGCATCGCCGATTTCGGTCTGCTTTTCGCCCGCTTCCTCGAGGTACTTGCGGATATGTTTTTCCTTGATGCCGTCGAAGACGGGCGTCGCGAATTTGAGTCCGAGAATCCTCGCGGCCCAGCCGAGGTGCGTCTCCAGCACCTGGCCTACGTTCATGCGCGAGGGCACGCCCAGCGGGTTCAACACGATGTCTACCGGAGTTCCGTCCGCGAGGAACGGCATGTCTTCTTCCGGCACGATCTTGGCCACGACACCCTTGTTGCCGTGGCGGCCGGCCATCTTGTCGCCGACCGACAACTTGCGCTTGGAGGCGATATAAACCTTTACCTGCTTGATGACGCCGCTGTCCACGCCTTCGCCGGATTCGGCGCGTTCGAGTTCCTCGTCGTATTGCATTTGCAGATCATCGAACTTCTTTTTGAACGTGCCGATGATCTCGTTGATCTTGTTGCGAATCGGCGAGGGATCAATCTCGATGCGGTCGTAAACTTCCGCGAGCTTGCGCAACAGCGTCTTGGTGATCTTGCGATTGGCCGGGATGATGATTTCGCCGGTTTCGCTGTTGACGACGTCGAGTGGGATTTTTTCGCCGAGCAAAATATTGCTCAACGCCTCCGTCAACTGATCGCGCAACTCGTCAGTTTTCTTCTTGTGCTCCTCCTCGATCTGCTTGAGCGCACGCTTGCCTTCGGACAGAACGGGCTTATCGCGATCACTATCCTTCTTGGACGACACTTTAACATCCATGATGATGCCATAGGTGCCGGAGGGAACTTTGAGCGACGTATCTTTCACGTCGGCGGCCTTCTCGCCGAAAATCGCGCGCAACAGGCGCTCTTCGGGCGCCAGTTCCGTCTCGCTCTTGGGGGTGATCTTGCCGACGAGAATATCGGCGGGCTTAACTTCCGCGCCGACGCGAATGACGCCACCGGGGTCGAGATTTTTCAGCGCCTCATCGCCGAGATTCGGAATGTCGCGCGTGATTTCCTCGGGACCGAGTTTGGTGTCGCGGGCACTGACCTCGAATTCGTCAATGTGAATCGAGGTGAATACGTCGTCCTTGACGATGCGTTCGCTGATCAGAATCGCGTCCTCGAAGTTGTAACCGTTCCACGGCATGAAAGCGCAGAGCACGTTGCGGCCCAGCGCGAGTTCGCCGTCGCGTGTGCAGGGGCCGTCGGCGATCGTCTGGCCCTTCTTCACCGTTTCGCCCTTATGCACCAGGATTTTCTGGTTGATGCACGTGGCGGCATTCGAGCGCATGAATTTGCGGATTTCGTAAACCCAGATTCCCTTGGCGGGATCGTGCCTGATCTTCTTCTTGCTCTCAGGCAACTTGCCGTCTTCGGTGATGATGATCTGGCTGCCGTTGACGGAGGCGACCTTGCCGCCTTCTTCAGCAACCACCACGGCCCGCGAGTCACGCGCGACGCGCTCTTCGAGGCCGGTGGCGACCAGCGGTGATTCGGTGACCAACAGCGGCACAGCCTGGCGTTGCATGTTGGAGCCCATCAACGCGCGGTTCGCGTCGTCATGTTCGAGGAACGGAATGAGCGCCGCAGCCACGGAGACGAGCTGCTTGGGCGACACGTCCATGTAATCCACGCGGGCCGGCTCGACGTCAATGAAGTCGGTCCGCGCGCGGCAGACCACGCGGTCGGTGGTGAAATGGCCCTTGTCGTCAATCGGTGAATTGGCCTGCGCGATGACAAACGTCTCCTCGCGGTCGGCGGTCAGGAAGTCCAGGTGATTTGTGACACGACCCTTTTCGACCTTGCGATAAGGCGTTTCCAGAAAGCCAAAATCATTGATGCGCGCGAACGTGGCGAGCGACGCGATGAGGCCGATGTTCGGGCCTTCCGGTGTTTCCACCGGGCAGATGCGCCCGTAGTGCGACGGATGTACGTCGCGGACTTCGAAGCCCGCGCGATCGCGGGACAAACCGCCGGGTCCGAGCGCGGAGAGCCGGCGTTTGTGCGTCAACTCGGCCAGCGGATTGATCTGGTCCATGAACTGGCTGAGCTGCGAGCGGCCGAAGAAATCGCGGATGACGGCCGACAGCGCCTTGGGATTGATGAGCTTCTGCGGCGTCATCTGCTCGACGCCCTGATCGAAGAGCGTCATGCGTTCCTTGACGAGGCGCTCGGTGCGCGCAAGACCAACGCGGCATTGGTTGGCGAGCAGCTCGCCCACGGTGCGGACGCGGCGGCTGCCGAGATGGTCAATGTCGTCCAGGCTGCCTTCGCCCTTTTTGAGGCGCAGGAGGTATTTCGTGGCTTCGACCAAATCCTCCTTCGTGAGGATGCGCGAATCGCCCTTCTGCTGGAGGCTGATTTTCTGGTTGATCTTGTAACGACCCACACGGCCCAAGTCGTAACGCTTGGGATCGAAGAATAATCGCTTGATCAGCGCCTTGGCGTTGGCAGCGGTCGGCGGATCGCCCGGGCGCAAGCGCCGGTAAATGTCCTTGAGCGCTTCCTCCTCGTTCTTCGCGGGATCCTTCTTCATGCACTTGATGATGATCCCGTCGTCGGAGGTCGTGTCCACGACTTTGATCCTGGTCACGCCGAGTTCGGCAATCTGTTTCACAACCGCCTTGGACAGCGGCTCGAAGGCGCGCGCCACCACGAGTCCTTTTTCGTCGTCTGTGGCGTCCTGGATAAGGACCTTGTTCGCCAAATCATCGAGCTTCTCCGCCTCTTTGACGGTGAGTTCCTCGATTTCGTAAAACAGCTTGAGGATTTCCTCGTCCGTGCCGCGCAACTTGTCGGCGTCTTTGCTTTTGTCCTTGTCCGTTTTCTCGAGGTTCGAGAGCGCGCGGAAAAACGTTGTTGTCAGGAATTTCCGACGGCGCTTCTTGCGGTCGAGGTAAACGTAAAGCAGGTCATTTGTGTCGAACTGCGCCTCATACCACGAACCGCGGTCGGGAATGATGCGGAAGGAGTGCAGCATCTTGCCGTTGGGATGTTGCGTGGCCTCGAACGCGATGCCCGGCGAACGGTGCAACTGGCTCACGATGACGCGCTCGGCGCCATTGATGACAAATGTGCCTTGCGGCGTCATGAGCGGCAGTTCGCCCATGAAAACTCGTTCCTCTTTGCTGCCCTTCTCGTCCTTGAGGAGGAACGTGACGTAAAGCGGCGCGCCGTAGGTCAGGCCCTCGCGCAAGCATTCCAACCAGTCCACTTTTGGCTCGCCGATTTCGTAGGAATGAAAATCCAAAACGCACTTCCCGTCGTAGCTTTCGATGGGGAAGACCTCTTTGAAAACGGATTGGAGGCCCACGAGCTTGCGCTTGGTCGGCGCCGCATCGGTCTGCAAAAATTCGATGTACGAATTGGTCTGCAATTCGATCAAGTTGGGCGGCGCGATGATCTCTTTGATTTTACCGAAGTTGATTCGTTCAGTGGCTCGCGATGGCATTTTGGACCTTTACTGGATGGCCGGCCACAAGACCGGACGGTTTTTCTCAACACTCGACACGAGACAAGGACCCTGCGTTCAACCCCGACATCCGATATCGGGTCAACAGGGAACTTGCCCACCCCCTGAACCCCAAAGATTGTTGGGATTCGCCGTTGTCTAATTTTAATCTAAAATTCAGTTTGTGATACGGGCGAAACGAGGCGGCGTCCGGCTGGACGCCGCCCCAAAGGTTCGCCGATTACTTGACTTCGACCTTGCCGCCCGCTTCTTCCAGCTTCTTCTTGGCGGCGTCCGAATCGGCCTTGTTAGCGCCTTCCAGCACGGGCTTGGGCGCACCTTCGACCAGCGCCTTGGCTTCCGCCAGGCCGAGACCGGCTTTGACCTCGCGCACGGCTTTGATGACGGAAATCTTTTTGTCAGCCGGGGCCGACAACAGAATTACGTCGAACGTGGTTTTCGCTTCAGCGGCCGGCGCAGCAGCGCCGCCCGCAGGACCAGCAGCCGCGACCGCGACCGGCGCAGCGGCCGTAACGCCCCATTTCTCTTCCAGTTTCTTGACCAGGTCGGCGGTCTCCAGGACCGTCAACTTGCTCAATTCCTCTACGATGTTTGCGATGTCTGCCATAAACTACCGTTTTACCTTTCTGTTCGTCTCGTCGTCACCCGCGGCCACGGGCGATTTCAGTTCGCGGCCTGCCAACCGACGATTTACGTTTTGTTGTGTTGGTTTCTTATTTTCCAGCCGCGATTTTGCCGCGGCTCAGAGCTGGTTCAAATTTCTTCTTCCGTGATGCGTGATGCGTGAAGTCGCTTCAACGTTTTAACTCTTTAACGATTCAACGGCTTCAACGTTTTCACCTTTATCCGCTTTCGCCTGGAGCACGCGCGCCAGTTGCGTCGCGGGCGTGTTCAGCAACACCACAAGCTTCGTCGCGGGCGCATTGAGCACGCCAAGGAATTTGGACCGTAACGCTTCGAGGCTTGGCAAATCCGCCAGCGTCAGGATTTCCGCAGGCTCGAGCCGTTTGTTGTTCAAGTAACCGAACTGGACCTTCAGCTTGTCGAATTCGGCACCGAACGTCTTCACCACTTTGGCAGCCACGGAAATGTCCCGTTGTCCGGTGACAACCGCGATCTGGCCCGCCAGCGCGCCATTGAGATCGCCGACGCCGGCTTCCTTGGCGGCGATGCGGAAAATGGAGTTCTTAATGATATGAACTTCCGCGCCGGCTTTGTTCAGTCGTTTGCGCAGTTCGGTCAGATGGCCGACCTTCAGGCCGCGATAATTCACCACGATGAAGAACGGGGAGGCGTTCAGCCGCGTGACGTATTCCTTCGTCAAAATTTGTTTTTCAGCGCGCATGGCTCGGTGATTCGTTGAATCGTTAAATCGTTAAAAAAGTTAAATCGTTAAATCGTGACGACGCTCAGTGAGTCGAGAATTCCTTCACGTCCACGCGGACGGGCGGACTCATCGTGGCGGAAATCGTGCAACTCCGCAGATAAGTGCCTTTGACGCTGTGCGGACGTGCTTTGGCGACGGCTTCGATGACGGCGCGGGCGTTTTCCTCAATTTGCGGCGCCGTAAACGAAGCCTTGCCGACGGCCACGTGCACGTTGCCGGCCTTATCCACTTTGAATTCGACGCGGCCCGCCTTGACTTCCTTGACCGCCTTGGCCGTGTCCTCAGTCACCGTGCCGGTCTTGGGGTTCGGCATCAGACCGCGCGGGCCAAGCACCTTACCCAGCTTGCGGACTTCGGCCATCGCCTCGGGCGTGGCGACCGCGACGTCGAAATCGTTCCAGCCTTCCTGACATTTCTTGATCATGTCATCAAACCCGACGTATTCGGCGCCGGCGGCTTTGGCGGCGTCTGCCGCCGCGCCGTTCTTGGCAAAAACCAGAACGCGCACGACCTTGCCGCTGCCGTGAGGCAACGGTACGGTGCCGCGCACCATCTGGTCGGATTGCTTGGGGTCAACGCCCAGGCGAAACGCCAGATCAACAGTCTCGTTGAACTTGGCTTTGGGGAATTTAACCAGCACTTCGACAGCGGATTTGAGCGGGTAGGCTTTCTTCCCGTCCACCACTTCGAGCGCTTTTCGGTATCGTTTGCTTGGCATTTGGTTTGGTGCGGTGCAAGCGAGCTTTTGGCTCTCCCGCGATTTTTGTTAGCTGAGAACAAGATTAAGATTACGAGTAAGATTAGGAGCGCCGGCAGCCGCAGTCTTAATCTTAATCTTAATCTTCATCTTACTCTTAATCCTTTCGTTCAAATTATCCGACGACTTCAATCCCCATGCTGCGGGCCGTGCCGGCGACGACGCGGAACGCGGCTTCATCGGAGGTCGAGTTCAAATCTTTTTGTTTCAGTTTGACGATATCCATCACCTGCTTGCGGGTGACTTTGCCGACTTTGTCTTTGTTCGGCGTGGCCGACCCAGCGGTGATGCCCGCGGCCTTCTTCAAAAGCACGGAGGCAGGCGGCGACTTGGTAATGAACGAAAAGGACTTGTCCTGATAAACAGTGATCACGACGGGAATGATCATGCCCGCTTCACCTTTCGTGACCGCGTTGAATTCCTTGCAGAAACCCATGATGTTCACGCCGTGCTGGCCCAAAGCGGGGCCAACGGGCGGGGCGGGATTGGCCTGCCCGGCGGGAATCTGCAACTTGATTTGTCCTACAACTTTCTTTGCCATGATGTTCGCTAGGTTAGTGATTGGTTAAATCCGACGCGGATGAACTCTTTTTTAACGATTCAATCCATTTAACCATTTAACTCTGTCACCCTTTCTCCACCTGCCAGTATTCCAGTTCCACCGGCGTGTTGCGCCCAAAAATGTTTACCGTCACCTTCAGCTTGCCGCGATCAGGATCCACTTCCTCAA
>CAZNOE010000149.1:0-10528 GCA_964574525.1 uncultured Bifidobacteriaceae bacterium | reverse complement strand
CATTTCGTCAGCATCAAGGTGGATCGCGAGGAGCGGCCGGACGTGGACAAGATTTACATGACGTTCGTGCAATCCACGACCGGCTCGGGTGGCTGGCCGCTCAATGTCTTTCTCACACCGGACCGCAAGCCGTTTTTCGGCGGCACGTATTTTCCGCCGGACAATCGCTATGGTCGTGGCAGTTTTCTCTCCGTGCTCCAGCAGGTCGTTAAAGTCTGGACGGAGCGCCACGGCGAGGTCGCCGCATCGGCTGACGATATTCACGCAAAGCTGGAGGCGGCCTCGGCAAGCGCGACCACCTCAAATCTTGTGCTGACAGCGGAGGTGTTGCGCCGCGCGGGAACGATGTTCAAGGAAGCCTACGATCTGCAGCATGGAGGTTTTGGCGGCGCGCCGAAATTCCCGCAGCCAAGCCAACCCGCGTTTCTGCTGCGCTCGGCGAAACGTTTCAAAGACGACGAAGCCGCGCGCATGGTGCTGCACACGTGCGATGGCATGGCTGCCGGCGGCATCCACGATCAGCTGGGCGGCGGGTTTGCGCGCTATTCCGTGGACGCGCAATGGCTTGTCCCGCACTTCGAAAAAATGCTCTACGATAACGCGCAACTCGCTCAGCTTTACCTGGACGCCTACCTCGTCAGTCCCGATGCATCGGGACGCCACGCGGACACGGCGCGCGACATTTTCACTTATGTCCTGCGCGACATGACGCATCCTGACGGCGGCTTCTATTCCGCTGAGGACGCCGACAGCGAAGGGCACGAGGGCAAGTTCTACTGCTGGACGCGCGCCGAGTTGGAGAAATTGCTGACGGGGGAGGAATTCAAAGTGGCCGTGCGCTATTTCGGGATCACGGAGAAGGGGAACTTCGTTGACCACAGCCATCCGACTCCGTTGGCGGGGCAAAACGTGTTGAGTATTGTTGACTCGAAGCTGTCCGATGGGGAAAAGTCACTCCTTGCCTGCGCCAAAAAGAAAATGTTCGACACGCGGAGCAAGCGCATCCGCCCGCATCTCGACGACAAAATCCTCGCCTCGTGGAACGGCCTGATGCTCGGCGCGACGGCCCGCGCTTATACAGTGCTGGGCGATGAGAAATACCTTGCAGCAGCGGAGAAAAACGTTGCGTTCATTCAGGCGAAGTTGTGGGTGGCGGCGGGCGTCTCGCCTGCCGTAGAGCCGGGCGTCCCGCCCGGCGGCAGAAGCGTTGGCAGGTCCAACCCCGGAGAAATTTCAAGCATTGTTCCGGGCGGCAAGATGCCGTCCTCTACGGCAGGCGGGACGCCTGCCGCCACTCTCTTCCATCGCTGGCGTGACGGCGAGCGCGACAACGTGCAATTGCTCGAAGGCTACGCATTCCTGTTGGACGGCGTGATCCAACTCTACGAAGCCACGCTCGAACCGAAGCATCTCGATTTTGCCATCGCGCTGGCCGAGGCGATGATTGCGAAATTCTACGACCCGGAAAACGGCGGGTTCTGGCAAAGCGCCGCCGATGCGAAGGACCTGATTCTGCGCGTGAAGGACGATTACGACGGCGCCGAGCCGTCCGGCAATTCTGTCGCCACGCTGGCGCTGCTGAAGCTGGCCGCGATCACGGACCGTGCGGATTTGCGAAAGCCGGCCGAGGCCACGCTGCGTCTGTTTGCGCCGCGCCTGGAAAGGATTCCGCAAGCCGTGCCCTACATGCTTCACGCGCTGGATTTTTGGATTGAAGAACCACGCCGCGTCGTGATCGCTGGCGACCCGCATTCCCCCAAAGCGCGAGAGTTGTTGCGCGCCGCGCACTCGGTTTATCAGCCGAACAAAGTCGTACTTGGCAACGCGGGGGCAGTCGAGGAATTCGCCAGAACCCTGCCGGCAAAGGACGGCCCGGTCGTTTATCTCTGCACAGGCAAAGCGTGCCAGCCGCCGACGAGCGAGGCGGCGAAGGTGAGGGATTTGTTGCGTTAAGCGTAGCCGCCCGAATGACAGGCTGGAAGCCTGTCCTACTTCATAGGCAAGATGCCTGTACTACTACTCGTGCCGCAGCGCCTCAATGGGGTCGAGTTGCGCCGCCGCTTTGGCGGGATAGAGACCGAAGACAATCCCCACCGCGCCGGAAATGCTGAAGGCGAGCAGCACGGACCAGGGCGTGACGATGGTTTTCATGTCGGCCAGATGAGAGACGACAAACGGCGTGATGATCCCCAGCACGACGCCAATCAATCCCCCGCCGACGGACAGGACGACGGTCTCGACAAGGAACTGCAAGGTGATGTCGCGGCGCTTGGCGCCCAGGGCGCGGCGAATGCCGATCTCGCGCGTGCGCTCGGTCACGGTGGCCAGCATGATATTCATGATGCCAATGCCGCCGACGAGCAGCGAGATCGCGGCGATCGAGCCGAGCACGATGTTGAAGATGCGCTTGGTCTGTTCCGCCTGGCGCAACAACTGAAGCGGCACAACAACTTCGTAGTCATTCCGGCCGTGGAAATGGTTGAGCAGCGTTTTGATCTGCGGGTCGGCCGTCTCGACGGCGGCAGTGTTCTTCATTTGCACGGTGAGTTGGTGGAGTTCCACCTTTTCCGCCTCGAAGCTGCCGGCGGAACGGCGGATGAGCACTTCACCGAAGCGCGTGCGGGACGTGCTGAGCGGAATGTAGAGGTTGTTGTCGAGCGGTTCGCCTTCCATCTTGCTTTGTTGCGTGCGCTGCTCGGGCAGGTTTTGTTCCTGCACCAGGCCGACGACCCGATAGTAGAACTCGTCCACCTTCACCGACTGTTCCAACGGATCCTGGTAGGGAAAGAGGCGCTGCGCCAGGCCGACCGTCAGCACGCAGACGTTGTCAATGTTCCGCTCATCGGTGACGGTGAGGAACCGTCCGCGCACAACGTCGAGCCGGACAATCTCCAGATAAAAGGGCAGCGTGCCGAGCACCTGGCAGGGAACACGGTTCGGGCCGAAACATGCGTTCTCGCGAATGATGCGGACGGGCAGCACGCGCTTGACGCCGGGGATCGTTGATTGAATGCGCGATCCGTCGTGGTACGTGAGGCCGTATTCGATAGCCTGTCCTCGGCCGATGCTGCCTGATTTCATGTCCTCCGGCGGCTTGACGCTGCGGAGGATGATGTTGTCGCTGCCGAGTTTCTTGATGGCCTCCTGGGCTTCGTAGGACGCGCCTTCGCCGATGGCGAGCATGGCGATGACGGAGCAAACGCCGAAGATGATTCCCAGCATGGTGAGAACCGAGCGCAGCTTGTGAAGCATCAGGCTTTTCACGCCCAGCCGCACCGTGCTGAGAAACTGGAAGCTGAGCGGGTTCATGCGGGTTCGTTAAATGGTTAACTCGGACATTTCATGAACCTCAAGCGGAGGCCTCTCATTAACACCCTGCTTTAGCTGGGTGAAGCTCGGGCCGTAGGCAGTCGCAACCGTTGAAACGGTTTTGCGTCTCGACGCGTTTCCACACCCAGCTAAAGCTGGGTGTTAATGAGAAATCATCGGCCTGAGTTGAAACCGCAACGCAACGCACCCGTTGGAAACTTGCCGGCAAGAAATCCGTTCTTACCGGATGTCTCTCAAAGGTGGATGGAGTGGTGCAACTCATTTAACCCATTTAACGGTTCAACTCATTTAACGCTTCAACGCTGAACAACTGCGGGCCGCGTTGATTCACGACTTCCCTTTCGATGAGGCCGTCCTGCATATGGAGCACGCGGTGCGCGCGCGCGGCCACTTTGTCGTCGTGCGTGACGAGCACGATGGTTTTGCCGCGGGTGTTCAGATTGGCGATCAAGTCGAGGACTTCATTTCCGGTGCGCGAATCGAGATTGCCGGTCGGCTCATCGGCGAGGATGAGCAGCGGGTCGTTGGCCAGCGAACGTGCGACCGCCACGCGCTGCTGCTGGCCGCCAGAAAGCTGGCTGGGCCGATGGTGCAAACGGTCTCCAAGCCCGACCATGTTCGCGAGTTTCGTGCAGTGCTCTCGAAACGCGCGGATGTCCCGGCCCTGGTAAATCAACGGCACTTGAATGTTTTCGAGGACCGTGAGTTGCGCGATGAGGTTGTAGGATTGAAAAATGAAACCAATCTTTCGCCCGCGCGCTTCGGAGAGATCATCGTCGGGCATGCGCGAAACATCGGTGCCGCCGAGCAGATATCGGCCGGCGGTCGGTCGGTCAAGGCAACCGATCAGGTTCAACATGGTGGATTTACCCGAGCCGGACGGCCCCATGATCGCAACAAAGGAACCGGCATTCACCACCAGGTCCACGCCTCCCAAGGCGAGCACCTCGGCCTCGCCACCAAGGTCGTAGCGCTTCTCGATGGCTTCGAACTGAATGATGGGAGGCGGCGGCGGCGTGGGGGGTGACATGCGGGAAGTGGTTCAGTGCCGGAGCCGTCAGGTGTCGGTAGGTTTGCGGGTGGCCTCTGGCAACGGCGCGTTTGTGCCCCTGCCGATCCGGTTGCCCGATTGTATGCGCATCGTTGCGCGCTCGGCTTCGTCCAACTGACCGTCGTTGTTCTTGTCGAATCGCTTCAGTAATTCTTCGCGACTGGGAGATTTACCGTTGCTGTCACCGTCCACGCGTGGGCGGCGTTCACCCGTCGCCGCTTCCTCGACAAATCGTGCGCGCTGCCCGGCGCCACCGTTTACCTCGGGCGCGTTCGTGATTGCATCGCTGGCCAGGACCTTCGCCCCGCCTTCGTGCTCGCCAACTTCCGGCGTACGAGCCAGCAGGCGGGCGACCTGGTTGGTGTCGCTGGCTGGCACCGTCTCGCCTCGCGCCAGAATCGCGCCACCCAAATCTTTTTCCTGTGTGTCGAACGGCGGCGCGAGCAGCACGCGATCTCCTTCTTTCAGGCCCGAAGTAATCTCAATAAACTTTTCGTTATACATGCCGACCCCGACCGGGACCGGCCGGGGAGGATCGTCCGCGACATAAGCCATCTGCTGGCCGCGGAACGTCGTCACTGCCTGGATAGGCACCGTCAAAACGTTGTCCAGATTGGTGACGATGATCTCCGCCCGCGCCGAAACTCCGGGTTTCACGTCCGGCAAGCGGTCGGCGATGCGGATTTCCGTAGCATACAGTTTCAAATTCGGGTTGCCCCAACGGCTCTGGCTGTCAGGCAGCGGCGCGACCCGGGTGACGACTCCGTGGTAACGCTGGTCGGGCATGGAATCGAGCACGACGTAGGCGGACAAACCGTGACGAATGTGGGAGATGTGCGATTCGTGAATCCTCACCATGAGTTTCATCTCGGAGACATCCGGCAATTTTATGAGTTCCTGGCGGTTGCGGACCACCGCTCCTTCCTCAATCATGGATTCGTTGCTCCACCGTCCACCGCCGCCGCCGCTGGCGTAAACCACCAACCCATCCTGGGGCGCATGGATTTTGGTCGCCGCCAGTTGTCTCTTATCGCGATCGAGCTTGCCCTGGCTCAGTTCAAGTGTCTTGCGCTGGCTCTGCACGTCCGCCTGAAACTGGGCCAGCTTGCGTTCGCCCTGCAGCTTGACGCGGTCAAAGTTTTCCGTGGCTTCCTGCAACGCGGCTTCGAGCGAACGCCGCTTCTTGGGCTGATCGAATGTCTCGAGCATCCACAGGGACTTCTCCGCCTGCTCGAGCTTGAGCCTGGATTGCGAAACGGCCAGCCGGTCCTTGTCGAGGTTGCCCTTGGTTTCGTAGCCCTGCTTGTAAAGTTTCTCCGTCCAGTCCAGGCGTTCCTGGTTGATCCCCAGATTTTCGACCACGTTGGTGATCTCGATTTGGGCATCGCGCCGCGTCTGCACGGCCTCTCCCTTCAGATGCTTGTCCAGGTCCGACTGCGCGAACTCGACTCTCAACTTCGCCGCGGCGATCTCGCTTTCCACGGTGCTCTTTTGAATTTCGAGCTGCTGCTCCGACTGGATCAGGAAGAACTGCGCCTTTTCCACGTTAATCTGCTGCTGGTTGACGGAGTCGAGGGAGGATGACGAATCCAATTCCACCAGCAGGTCGCCCTTCTTCACATAGCTGCCCTCGGACACGATGAAAATAATGCGCGCCGTGCCTTCCACTTCACTGCGCACGATGACTTCATTGACGGCTTCCACGGTGCCGCCCTCAACGACTGAAATCAGGAAATCGCCACGTTGGACTTCAAAGTAACTCGCCTCCTTCGTTACCGAACCGGAACGGAAGCTCAGCGCCAGCAGGAGCACGAGCACGACGACGCTGGCGGCGATGGAAACACGCGGGTGCGCACGGACGCGTTGGATGAGTTGTTGCGCTAACGGTTGTAATTTCATGGTCAGTTGTTGAACAGTTGTTCGGGTGGCACCACCGGTTGTTCGGCCACGGTGGATTCGGCAGGCGCGGTTGCACCGGATGAGAGCCGTCCGGCCAGTTGATCCTTCAGCCAGAAGCGTGGCGCATCAGTCCGCAACGATCCGATGCTCAGCATGAGTTGCAGACGGACATCCTGATAATCAACCAGCGCGGCCGTCACGGCGTTTTGCGCGGCAATCTGCGCGTCCTGGGCTTCGATCAGATCGCGCACCTCGGCGCGACCTGCCTGCTGCAGCAGCGTGGTGCTTTCCACGCGCCGGTTGGCGAGCAGTAGGGCGTTTTTCTGGATTTGATAATTCTGCCGGCGTTGCTCGACGGTGCGCAACCCGCGGTCAATGCTGTCCTTGAGGGTGTCGAGCACAAGCGTCAGGTTGCGCAGTTCGGACTCAAAGGAAACGACTGTGGCGCGGTAGCTGTTGCGCTCGCGCAGCCGATCAATGGGCAGGTCCAGTTCCACGCCGACGCCGGCGTGAATATTGTCGGGGTCAAATTTTGTGTAGTCGGTCGGTTCATTCGAGCCGAGTGACGCGTCGGCAAAAAAGTCGAGGCCGGGCCGCAACTGGCTGGCTGCGACACGGATTTTCCGTTTTCGGTCCTCGAACCGGTCAATGGCGTTGAGGACCGGTAACTGCTTTTGGACCGCGAAATGATAAGCCTCATCCGGCGCCAGCGGCACCGGCACAAGCCCGGTTGTCTCCACCTCCGTCAACGCTCCATCGTCCAGATGGACCCGCTCGGTCAACGGCAACCCGAGTTTGATTTTGAACTGGTCCAGTGAATTCCAGTAGGCCGCGACGGTGTTGACGTAATTGTTCTTCGCCGAAAGCTCGGCCTGTCGCGCTTGATCCACATCCGAAAGCCGCTCGCGGTCCTTGGCCCGCGCCTCAAGCCGCTGGGTCGCCTGCACGCGGCCCAGATAGTTCGTGTAGCGATTGCGGATGATGTCCTTTTGCGCCAGCAGGGAGAAATAATCGTTCACAATCTCCAGCGCGAATTGGTCCTGGAAAAAACTGAAGTCGCGAACCGCATAAACCACGTTGCGCTCGGCTTGCGTGAGGCTTTCGACGGCGGCATTGTCGCGGCCAAATCCGCGAAGCAGCGGCTGAACCAAATTGACCGAGATGGTTGAAACCACCGACCGGCTCTGGTCACCAGTGTAATATCGCAGAAGATCATTGGCCAGATTCACTCCCAATCTCCCCCCACTTTTCAGCAATTGACTGACGCCGACCTGGTTTTTCACGTTGAGCGATTGGTCGCCGTCACTGGAGCGGTCGAGGCGGGCAGTCGAAGTGGCGAAAAACTGTGGGCTGAACGCAAACCGCTCTCCGGTCAGGGTCAGCGCGGTCAGGTAGAGACGCTCCTTCTCCGTTTGATACCGCCGGCTGCTGGTCACGGCGAGTTCGAGGGCGTCCTCGATCTTGAGCGCGCGCTGGTTTGTGTGTATGCGGTCTTCGATCAACTCGGCGGGCAGAATCTCCTCCGGCTTGCGGTCCGAGTATCGCGTGTCAATGCTGAACGCGTTGGTGTGCCCGAAGACTTGCGCCTCCACCTGCTGAACAATCCCGTAGGTTTCCTTGTCCGCCGACCGGCGATAATGGCCCGTGCTGCAGCCGGACAAGAGCAGAAAGCACCCGATCACCCAGAACCCCAATTGGGCTAGCGGGGGGCATTGAACACCATTTCCCGAAGTTGTTTTCCTCAAAATCTACGCCTCAATTAATAAACGACGTCGAAGGCATTTCCCAGGTTACGAGGCAGCAGGCCAAGGGCTTGAGCCGATCACCAAGAGCATTTCCCTGACTCACCGCACATCCTGCCTGAAATGCAGGCTGCCAGCAAGACGAAGAATGGACGTTTTCCGGGCCGGTGATCTTCACCAATAGAGCCAAAATGCGAAGTTGGCTGGGGTTTGAGGAGCAAAATCATCGACCCTTCAACCCAAGCACCAGCACCACCAAATCAATCACGAACAGCAGCACGATGGTCACTTCGAGCCAGATCATCATCCGGTTGGTCTGATCGTGCTTGAGCAGTTGGTAGAGGTCGTCGAGCGTTTTCAGCTTGCCGTCAATCGTGCGATGCCACTCGGCCAGGTGAAAACGCGACGAGAGTTTTTCGTAGATGCGCGCTAGATGCCAGTCGCCGAAAAACTTTGTGATGTTCGACAACTCGTCGTTGAACCGCGCCAGATCAATGCGGATTTCGCGCAGTTCACGGAGGATGTCGCCGCGCGAGCGCAAAGGCCGTCCGCTGAGATCGCGATAAGAGCGTTCGAGGGCGGTGTCGAGAATTCGGTCGTAGGCTTCGAGTTCGGCGAGTTGCAGATTCGCGAGCTCCATGATGTAAAGCGTCTCGCCGAAATCCCGCGGTTCATCAATCAGCAGCGCGGCGTCCCAGTCCACGACCACGAGATCGTCCTCGTAATAACTCAGATACCGGCCCGTGGATTCGTCGGATTCCTGTTTCGAGAGCCGTTCCAAGTCCGGCTCCTGCGTCAGGAGCGCGGCGACCTGGCGGCGATGGGATTGAAACCAGCTCTCAGCGCTGATCCGCGCCCCGTCCAGCGCCAACAGCGGTGAGGCAATGCAAAACACCGTGTAGGCTTCCTCCTCGATGAGTTGCGGGTGCGGCCGGACGTAAAACAATTTCAATTCGGCAAGAGCCTCTTCCGCCAGCCGGCGCATCTCGTCGTGCAACGCCCCGTTGCTAAATTGCAAATCATGGAATACGACAAGGTCCTCGACGTGATTGACGGCGAACGGCACGCGCACCGTAATGCTGATGGCGCCGACGGGCAGGAGTTTGATGGCCCGCTCGACGCGAACCGGGCCGTATGGCCCGATACGTTCCATCGGCGGCAGACGCACCATCTGTGGCTTGTAAAAGAACAATTGCTTCGGACTACGCTTGCTGGCGTCCACGGCGAATTGCGCCACCGGCTGACCCAGCAATTCGCGGATCGGTTGGCGCGTCATGTCGTAGGCCACATCGAACGCGTAGATATACACCACTTCGCCGGTGTAGAGTTTCACTTTCGGCGAAGAAGGTTTGCGTTCCGTGGTTTTGGCTTGTTCGGCGACCGCTGACATACCCGAGCGAAATTTACTCCACGGCGTTCGAGTTGTCGAAGCCGCCAAGGAGAAAGTTGTTAATCCTTTGCCGGAAAACTCTGCGCACAGCTCCCAACTGGAGATCGCGAGCTTTACAAAACTTCGCATAAGCTTATTGTCTCGCTTCACCAAACACTATGGAACCGGCCGCGGCTTTCGCCAGCATCGTCAGCCTTCTTCGGATCTTCAAACAAGAGCGCGGAGACCGACAGAAAGCTGACCACCAAGCCTTTACGGAGTGGCTCGATTATCATCACCACGAGGAACTCAAGAAGCTAATCGTGAACAGCATCTCCCTCCAAACCGAGATTGACAAAATCCTGGCCGCGAACCACGCCTCAATCCTTCAGAAGCTGGATGGCATTCAAGAGATCGTGGCCACACTTTTCAGCAGAGTGGATGAATTCCGCGGGCTATCTCTTGCGGTCGCGCCTGATGTTCAACTTTCAGAACAGGCGGTATCAGTTCTTCGCCAGTTCTCGCATTCTGGTGCAGAAATTCTGTACTACGCAAGCTATGGAACCGGCCAGTTCTGCCTCCAACCTGATAACGGCGAACCGTTCGGTGTGACGGAGCCGCGTTTCCTCAAGAATGACTTGGACCAGTTGGTGGCGCTCGGTCTGTTTAGCATCGAACATAATTCTGCGGGCGATCCGCTCTTTGGCCTCACCAGAAATGGATTGCGATACATCCAGGCGATTGACGGCAAAGTGATCGCGCCCGATGGGCAATCCAACGGCTAACGAGGACAAGATGATGATGATGCCGCCGCCGCCAACTCTGCGCGGGCACGAGAAAAACCGTGGGGCGTTTTTGGATCAATCAACGCGATGGGACCGTGCTTCCTCTCCGCCGCCTGCCAGCAAGACGAAGAATGGACGTTTTTCGGGCCTGTGATCTTCACCAATCGAGTTAAAAGGCGAAGGTGATGGCTTATTTCGTAAATACAGCGCGATGGATGGGCGCCGGATAAGGCACGTCCGGGCCTTTGGTGACATACCAAAGAATTCGATTCAGTTCATCCTCCGGGATGCGGTCGTATTCGCTCCAATCCATCTGCTGCGACTGTACGGCGAACGGAGACTTCTCGGTGTT
>CAZNOE010000148.1:0-10534 GCA_964574525.1 uncultured Bifidobacteriaceae bacterium | reverse complement strand
CCAAAGGTGACATCACCGGCACGGACCGCATTGCGTGGAAGCTCAACCGCATGACACCCTACGTGTCCTCGCCGTTGCTTTACGACGACACTCTGTATTTCCTGCGGCACAATCAGAACATTCTCTCCCGTCTCGAACCCGCAACCGGCAAACCGCGCGGCGAACCGCTGCGGCTCGAAGGCATCAACGACTTTATCTTCGCTTCGCCCGTCGCCGCCGCCGGCCGCATCTACATCACTGGTCGCGATGGAGCAACCGTCGTCCTGCGTCATGACCGCGAAAACGCAGTTCTGGCCATCAACCGCCTCAGCGATTCTTTCAGCGCCTCCCCGGCGCTGGTGGACCGGGAACTCTACTTACGCGGCGAACGCTTCCTTTACTGCATCGCAGAATCGGAACGCTGAGGGATTTGGATTTGAGCCAAGAATGAATGCCGCTGTCGGCAAAACAGTGCTTGCATTTGCGCGGGCTTTCCGTAGTTTTGCCAACGTTCGAGGAAGCGAGCGTAGCTCAGCCTGGTAGAGCGTCACGTTGCCAACGTGAATGTCGAGGGTTCAAATCCCTTCGCTCGCTCCAAATTCGATTTTCAGTCGCTGGTCGGCAACATGTACATCTCACATCCGAATCCGATAGAACTTCCTGCTTGCGGAAAAATCCACGGTGAACGGTGAAACCTCGGGCAAATCAACGTATGGGCCGGTGACATCGTCGGCTTCCTGCAAGATGCCTCTTGGCCAGGTGAGTTGCATCTGATTACCGTTCACCTGAATCGTGATCGTCGGCGGCAGATACACTGTCACCAGGAATGCTTGTGTCGCGCTCAGGCTGGGAGTGCCGTTGTCGGAAACGATCACGCTCACGGAGTTGGTTGCCGGGGCGGCCGCCGGCGTCCAACTGAAGGCGCCGCTCGTCTGCCCGATGTTCGCAGCGCCCGGCGAATTGGTCCCCAAGGTGAACGTGAGCGTTTGCGGCGGCAGATCGGTGTCCGTCGCGCTGATAGTGAAACTCAACGTCTGGCCGAGGGTCACCTCCTGGTTGCCGATGGGCGCCAGCTCCGGGGCCGTGTTCGGAATGACATTGGCTGCGCGCGGTGTCGGCGTGGGCATCAAGAAAATTGGCGCTGCACCGTTCGGAAATCGTCCCTGGCTCAGATCGTTGGTCTGCGCGCCGAAAACAACCGCGTCAATCGTTGTGCCATCCGCTGCAAATAATCCAAGCTCCTCGCCGCCTTTGCTCAACGCAAAGTTCGCGTGCAGATCGGCGCGGTTGGTGTTGTTCTGCCCGGTTTGATTATCGGCCCACACGAGCAGGTAGCCGCCCGGAGGAATGGTGTAATGCCCGTTGTTCGGCACCTCGAACTGGAACTTGTTCGTGAGTGAGTCCGTAAGGAAATAACCTCCCAGGTCCACCGTGTTGGTGCCCGGATTGTAAATCTCGAACCAATCTTCAAAATCGCCATCCGCCGGGTCCGCCAGCGTGTGCGTGTTGTCCGCCATCCACTCGTTAATGAACACCGTGATCGGCGGCGAAGCGTTGGTGTTGGTTGTGCCAGGAGTAAACACAAACATCGGGCCGCGGTAAAATGGCTGGCCGTCGGGATAATCACCGTAACTCCAGTTGGCCGGGAGGCTCGTATAAGTCAGATAATCCACGATCTGCACTCCGTTGCTCACCGTCCGTGAGAGCGCAATGCTTCCGGCACCTGACCCGAGCCGGAAATTCGTGTGCAGCGCGTTGGTGACGGTTTGGTTGGTCTGATTATCGCACCAGATCACCGTGAAAGAGCCCGCGGCGACAACCGCATTGGAAGGAAATGCCCACCTGGTGAGATTGGTGTAGCTGTCACTCAGCCAGAAGCCCGCCAGACTGAGCGTCCCGCCCGGCGGGATGCCGGGGTTGTGCAACTCGATCCACGGATCGTGCTGGCCCGCGTTATCGAGCGGGCCGGTCACATTGTCTGGCTGCGCTTCGTTGAGCCACAAGGACGGGAAAGGCGCCAGCGCGGTCAGCAAGAAATTACTCGTGCCCGGTGTGGCTGGCGCTTTGGCCGCCGGCGGAGCCGGATTCACCGTGGCGCCGAGGCCATTGGCGCCCGACAGCCGGATGGTCAACGACCCGCCGTTGGCGCTTTGGAGATACCAGAAGCTCAATGCGTAAGTCTGGCCATTGGTCAATGCCGGCGATATGTCCGCGAAAATGGCGTTGCCGCTTCCCGAGCCGCCGGCCGTGGCGACAACGTGGAGGCTGGAACTGCCAGAATGCTTGATGCTCGTGCTCAGCGCGGATTGTGTGAAGTTGGCCGTCAGATTCCACGTCCCGGTCAAGGATGATTCAAAATTGCCGTTGGCAAGCAGATTGACTCCCGCGTCGGGCACAGCTCCCGCCACAACGTTCATATCATCCAGGTAAATGTCTCCGTTGGTCTGAAGATAAACGTAAATCCGCGAACTGGTCGCCGTCCCATTCGTCGAGAAATAGACCCACTGCGGTTTGGCCGGCACTGACCAGTTCGCCACGCGGCTGTTGTCCTGCGCGGGATCGAGCAACTGCAGCGCGACACCCGGATCCGCAGCCGGCCAAGGCGTGGCAGCTTCATAGCGGACGCGGTCAACCACAAGGTCAAGCGCAGGCGCCACGCCGGGCTTGATGAGCGAAAGCGTCTCGCCATTCGACTGAAGGTTGCCGGAATACTGGTCGAAGACGACAATGCTGGGGCCATAACTCATGTCAAAGGCCGCACGGTCCCTGGCTAGCACCAGAAAACTGCGTGGGCTGAGAAACGCTCCATGCGGAAAAGTGTAGTTCAGTCCGTTGAATTCCCAGCCCGAAAGGTCATGGGTGTAATTGCTGGAGGTGTTGAACAGCTCGACATATTCCGCGTCCGGCAGCGCCGGATTGAACATGATTTCGTTGATGACGACGGCATTCACCGGCGACGGCGCCGTGCCGTTATACACGACCGACACGCCGTTGCTCGCGCCAGCGACTGGCTGGTGTTGAACGTTTACGCCGACGACGCTGAAGGTATTGTTGCCCGGCAGCAGCGGCACCGTCGCAATCCAGTTGCTCACGCTCGTCCACCTCACCAGCCACTCGGCTCCATTTACAGAAATTGTTTTAACGCCCACCGGCGCCGTGCCGCTCATCACACCGACACCATTGCTCACGACCAGGGAGGAATTCACCGTGAACGGCGACGCGACCGTGGCGAGTTGCGACTGCAAGCCCGCCCGCCGCTGACTGAACCAGGTCTTCACCACCGCGGGATCGGTCAACGCCTTGTTGTCGCACCAGACGATACCATTGGCGACGAGCGAACTGTATTTGGCGTCCATCACCGGATTGCAATTCGCGGGATCGAGCGGGCCGTTCACGGCTTCCTGAATCGCCCGCCAATACGCGCGCGCAAACGGCGGAAAGGCGTACATGGTGGCGATGGTGGGGTCCTCGGAATTGAAAAGCGGTGCCGTGCCCGGCGCGTAACTGCTGTTGTGTGAAACCGCCGGCAGCATCAACCAGTCAATATCGAACATGTAAATCTGCCATTTGCCCCGCGTCGGCAGGTAGGCATACATGTTCTTGCCGATCTCATGGCCGTAGGCGTCGAAGTTTACGATGATGTGCTCCGTCGCGAAGATCCGCATCCACTCTTCGACGTCCACCAGGCCCATCGTCGCCGTCGTATAAGGCTCGGGCGCGGTGGCGTTCATGGCGTCCACGAGCGCGAAGATGTTCGTGTAATCGTTCACGCGGTCGGCGGCGCGGAACATGAAGTTCCAGCGATACTTCTCGCGTTTCTTGACGCCACCGGTCGTGGTAAAGTTCTGAAGGCGCGGCTGCGGATCGGCACTCAGACCGCTGGAGTCATTGAATTCGAACGCGCGATCAATTTTGAAAAACTGGCCGGTGGAGTCCTCCGGCGACCACGCTTCGACAAAAGTCCTTCCCGGTTGCATCACCGCTTCGAACAGGTAATGGCGCGCGTCGTCGGTGACGCCGTTAACGTGCAGGCGAATGTGGTAGCGGTGGCTGAAGGGAAGATTGAGCCGGTCGGCGATCCAATAACCCATCTGCTCCTGCAGGGCAGTGCTTTCGCTGCCGTGGCCGCCGGGCCAGTCCAGCACCAGGTCCGTTTCTCCGAGAAACAAATCGTCATTAGGCAACTCGAGGCTGTAACCACACCGGTTCGCAGCCGGACTGGTGAACCCCGGCGCGATGTACGGACTGCCGGCGTAGAGCGCCTTCGTGTTGTAGATCACGCGTCCATCGCCGAGGACAAATGTCACGTCGAACGGCGAATTGTTCAGCTCGTTGCGGCCGGCCCAGGCGTTCAAGGTCGCCTGCGTCATCCAGAGGCGATAGACCGGAAAATTTCCCGTGGGCTGCGTCTCGCCCACGCGCACCAGACACTCCCGGGCGGGCGCGTCGTTTGGGAACGTCGCCGTCGCGACCGGCGTAAAACCATCCGTCGCCTGCGCGTAGAATGCGATCATCGTGCCGTTGGTCTGTCCTGGAATCGTCGCGCTGAAAATCCCATCGCCCGCCACCGCGTCACCGGCAGTGCCGTTATCATTCATCGCCACCGTCGAATAAGTCGCGCTCGGGTCGAGCCGATATTTCAAAACCGAAGACGAAATCCCATCGGGATCGTGGATGCGGGCGGTGACGACGATGGTTTGGCTGGCGGCGGGCAGCACCGGCGAATGTTTCACGTCGGTGATGGCCGGCGGCGCGTTGGTGATGTAACGACTGTTGCGCGCGCCCGGCGTTCCGGGGCTGACGGGCAAGGCCATCTCGCCGGCGCATTCGAGCCAGTTGCCGCGCAGCCGCAGCAGAATCTCCGGATGCCCCTTGAGCCAGCGCACGGCGGCACGGAGGGTGACGTTCGGTGTTCCCGAGGACAGCGACGTCGCCAGCGGTGTGCGGATGCGGTTGACCTGGTTGTCGGCGCGATCCACGGCGCGGACGTGATAGGATCGGCTGCTGTTGTAACCCTCGCTGGTTTCGAGACCGGACTGCGACTCCGTCCCCTCCGCGGTCCAACTGCTCGCGCTGGCTTCAAACGTTGAGTTCGTGATCAGATTCACTCCGTTCGTCAGCACCTGCACGTCGTCAATGAGGCACTCGCCCGCGCCCTGGAGCAGGACCTGCAACTGGTCGGCGTTGACGTTCCCGTTGTCGAGCGTGCCGGTGGCGGAAATAATTTTCCATGGCGCCTTCAGTGTCTCATCACTGTCCGCCCAGTTGGAAGGCAGCCGATGATTGCTGCGCGGGTCAATGAGTTCGAGACTGCTGCCACCGCCATCGGCCCAAGCCGGCCAGCGCCCGCCTGTACCGTAGGTAACTTCGTCCACTGCGATGCGAATGGGATTCGTCGTCACGATGCCGCTGCCATTGGTGCTGGTGACCGTATCCGGCCTCGTCAGCGCCAGCCGCTCGCCCTGGCCGGACAGTTTTCCGTTGAAATCGCCGAGCACGATACTCTGACTGACGCTGGGATAATTGGTGATGAACCGCGACGCTTGCTTCGCGATGACCAGATAACCGCCTGGCGCAATCCCCGTGTTGGTGGGGAAAGTAAAACTAACAGCATCATCAAGCGTCCAACCGTCCAGGTTCACAGCGCTCGCACCGCGATTGAAAAGCTCGATGTACTGGTCATCATCGTCTCCGGTGATCGGGTGATACATCAGTTCATTGATTACGACATCGCTGACCAAAATGGCGGCGTTGTTGGTTCCTGGAGTCTTCGAGATCAGCCGGTAGAACTGGTCCGCGCCATTTGGATAGCGGCCCGTCGTGACTCCGTTTTCTTGGGCGCGAAAACGCACCGTGTCAATGACGCGGGTCTGCGCGGCGTTCTTGAAATAAATCGTCTCTCCTTCGGCGCTGATGGCGAAATTCAGTGTGGTTTCCGTGAAAAAGACGAAGCCTCGCGCCGGGATCGAAGTGCCCGGCGGAATGACGAATCTGTTTGTCTCGGGGTCGTCAGTCAGGATGCACCCGGAAATGTTCACCGCCTGAGTGCTGTGATTGTAAAGCTCAACGTAGTCCAACTCCGGCAAATCAGTGTGCGCGAGGAATTCATTGATCACCACGTTGCGAAGCGGGTCGGGGGTGAAGGGATCCAGACGGCCCGGCGAACCGCCAATCGAGTCGCTCGCCGCCCATGCCAGAGGATTGTTCTCGCCGTACGAAGGCCGCGCCAGTATCAGCGAATGGCCCGTGCCATCGGCAGCGACCGGCCACGGTGGATCGTCCGAGTAATCCACCTGAAGGAAAACTCCGCCCGCCTGATTGAGCAGTTTCACCGTGCCGTGGTCGTTGGGTAGATTGTTGGTGAACGGACCCAGCACGCCGTTGATGCCGTAGGCGCTTTGCAGGTCGGTGGGCGATTTGGCCACGACGAGAAAACCGCCGCCCGGAATCACGGTGCCCGGGGGGAAGTTGTAGTCCGCGCTTCCCCTCAGCTTGTAACCGCTGAGGTCCTGCGGTTCGCCGCGCGAGTTGAAGATTTCCACGAACTCTCCCGATGCATCGGGATTCGTAGGATGATACATGATTTCGGAGATGACCAGGCTGGTGCGACGGCTGCTTTGGCCCAGCCTTTCGAACGCCAATGGCGCGTTGACACCCGTCCCGCCGGGCGGGATCACGTTGGAGAAATCGCGGAACGCTGCCGTTGTGAGTTGGCTGGGATCGTGGCTGGAAACCGCGAAGCCGAAGTAGATGGTCGCCGGCAGCGCCATGTTCACCGTGCCCAGTTGCGTCCAGTTTTGGCCATCGAATCCGGCGAAACCGGTGAAGTCGCTGCCGGCGCGCTTCAGGCGCAGCCACGTGTTTGGATAGTTCACCGGGAACGAACCGGACAAGGTCGTCGCGCCATTCGTCGCGTTGCGGGATTGGAAGTAGCAGCCGCTGATGGTCGGTGTCGCCATCACGCTCGCCGAACGCGCTCCCGCCGCGAGACTTTCCCGCGCCAACATGCCCGCTTCGGACCACGCGTCGGCCAGAGTCAACGAATCGAGCCGCACCATGACATCAAAATCACCGGTGCGTTGCACGTGGCTGATCTGGAACTGGTCGTTGGTGCCGCCAAGGTCGGCGCCGCCGCCGGAGATGTTTATGCCGTTGGCGACCACGGCCTGACTGCCGGCCGGCGTGGGATTGCCGATGCCGGCCAGTGTATAGACGCTGGCGGTGAACGCGGCCTGCGAGTTCGTGGCGATGACATTCGCCGCAACGGATTGATCCGTCAGATTGTTGACGGTCAATGTATAGGCGGCGCCATCAGTCATGGTGGCGACGGCGAGCACCACGTTGCTCTGTGAAACATCAAGTGTGGCGCTCGAAATCGGCAGACTGCCGCCGGGGCCGGCCAACTATTCCGTCGTGCTCGATTTGATCCGTTCGGAAAAACTGGCGAGCACCTGGGTCAGACCCTGCGACTGCTGTGTTCGCAGCCTTTTCATTAACACCCTGCTTTAGCGCTTTAGCAGGGTGTTGGCGGTGAAACCGACAGGGCAACCGCTTCAGCGGTTTTCGGACGCGCGTGGAAAACCGCTGAAGCGGTTAGTGACGCTCGGTTTCGTGGATCACCCTGCTAAAGCAGGGTGTTAATGAGAGCCGGATCGCAACCCCTCCAAAAATTGGGATGCGCCCCTGGGAAAAGAAGAAAGACCCGGCTTTCCAGCGTTTTGCAACGTTCCCCACCCACCCCCTCCCAGAGTGCGGACTTCGCGGGATTATGCCTTTGACAAACATTGCGTTGGTAGCGGTTGTCGCGCTGCGACAACCCCGCCTGCGCAGAGCATTTTCATAAATTCTGTAGCCGCTTAATTGGCCGCGAAAGAACACGGTGCGGCAGAGCCGCAATCCAACACTTCCGGCGGCGAAGGCAAAGGAATGAACGGCAGCGGAATGAAGGTTCCAGAACGGTGTTCCATTCCCTTGCCGTTCATTCCTCTGCCATTTCCGTCCGATTTGCATTGCCCGGAGTTGTTCTGCCTGACCCGGCCGCACTCCGGCTAATCTTCGCCGCGCGCGGGGATTCTGATTGATTGCCGTGCAGGGATCGCACAGAACCCATTCCCTCGCTTGTGTTCTTTGCGTTCTTTCGTGGCTATGGCTTTGTTTAATTTGCTCTAAGACGTGGGATTCGCGCCAAAACGTTGCACCGCTGAACGCGGCACTGACTCGTCGCAGCGCGACGAGTTCTACCGCCATTGTTTGTCAGAGACAGAATCCCAGGGCTTCGTCTCCAGTGGTTGACTTGGCCTGGCCGCCTTGTCACGCTGCGATTATGACACAAGATAAATGCCATATCCATTTCGACAGATTTCGTTGCGTGTTGTTGCTGGCCGCCCTGACCTTCGGCGTATTGACGGCCAGAGCGGACTGGCCGGAGTTCCGCGGGCCGTCGGGCGATGGCCATGTGTCGGCTCCGGGCAATGCCAAACCCATCGGCCTTCCGCTGCACTGGAGCGAGACCAACAACATCAAATGGAAAACCGAAATCCCCTATCGCGGCTGGTCCACGCCGGTGGTGATGGGCGGCCAGGTCTGGCTGACCACGGCGACGCCGGAAGGCCGCGATTACTTCGCCGTCTGCGTGGACCAGGAGAACGGCAAGATTCTCTTCAACGAAAAAGTGTTTCATACCGACAATCCCGAACCGCTCGGCAACGGCGCCTCCATGAATTGTTACGCCACGCCTTCGCCCGTGATCGAGCCGGGCCGCGTTTATGTCCATTTCGGCAGCCCGGGCACGGCGTGCCTGGACACCAGGACGGGCAAGGTCCTTTGGAAACGGAGCGATCTGCCATGCCGCCATTACCGCGGCGCGTCCTCGTCGCCGGTCCTGTTCGAGAACCTGTTGATCCTGACGTTCGACGGCGCGGACTTGCAGTACGTGACCGGCCTTGACAAAAAAACCGGCGAGACCGTCTGGAAAACCAATCGCTCGGTCGTGTGGAACGACGAGAACGTGCCCGGCCCGATGGCCAAGGACGGCGATTTGCGCAAGGCCCACGGGACGCCGTTGATCGCCACAGTCTCCGGCAAACCGCAATTGTTCAGCGTCGGCGCCAAGGCCTCGTATGGATATGACCCGCGCACCGGCAGTGAACTCTGGCGCGTGGAATACAACGATTATTCCAGTGCACCGCGGCCGCTGTTCGACCACGGCCTCGCCTACCTCGTCACGGGTTTGTCGAAGAAAGAACTCTGGGCCGTCAAGACCGATGGACGCGGCAACGTCTCCGACACGCACGTCGCGTGGAAACTCAGCTCCGGCGTGGGCAAGTACGCCTCCCCCCTGCTCGTGGACGGTCTGATTTACACGGCGGCCGACGAGAGCTTCATCACCTGTGTTGAAGCCGCCACGGGAAAAGTTGTCTGGACCGAGCGCGTCGGCGGCAAATACGCCGCCTCGCCGATCTACGCCGATGGCCGGCTGTATTTCTTCAGTCAGGACGGCACGACCACGGTGCTCAAGCCCGGACGCGCGCTGGAAGTGATCGCGACGAACACGCTGGAGAACGGCTTCATGGCGTCACCGGCAGCAGATGGCAAGGCGCTCTACTTGAGAACCAAAACCCACCTCTACCGGGTTGAAGCCACGAGGCCCGAAGGCAAATGAAACTCGCGTCCCCGGCGGCGCTCACTCATAAACCTGCGTTCGCGGATTCCTGTTGGCCAAAGCGAATCGGAAACATAAAAATCCCGCCATGAAACGTCTCACCCCGTTCATCACTTTGCTCACACTCAATCTTGTTTCGGCGGTGGCTTTTCTCGACGCCTCTGCCGCCGAGACCGCAACAAACGACAGCGCGCTGCGCGCCGGCACCAACTTCATCCCGACCCGCGCTTTTTCTGCTGAAGACGATCAGAAAGTGTTGCAGGCGTTCGACGGACTGCGCGTCGCCGACGTGTGCGACGGCATGGACGCCGTGGGCTTGCACGGTCGCGGCCTGGTGGACCCGGACATTCACCCGCTCTGGCGCGACACGGTCAACTACACCCATCGGTTCATCGGCATCGCGGTGACGGCGCGCTACGTTCCGACCCAGGAGCCGACCGCCGGGCAGCGATCCATCGAGGACTACGACCGTTGGGCCGGCAATTGGTACAGCAGACGGTCGAGCGAACCGTTCGGCCCCTTGCTGCGCCGCGGCAGCGCGCTCGTCATTGAAGACGCTGCTGAGGCGGACGTTGGCTCCATCGGCTCGAACAACATCATGTCGTGGAAACTAAAGGGCTGCGTGGGCGTTGTCACCAGCGCGACGGCGAGAGACACGGACGAGATCATCACCGAAAAAATGCCGCTCTATTTTCGCCATCCAGGCCGTGGCATCCGGCCGGGCCGCAATGAAATCGAATCCGTCAATCGTCCCATCACCGTGGGTGGCGTGCTCGTCAAACCCGGCGATGTGATAGTGGCCGACGGCGACGGCGTCATCGTCGTTCCGCGCGACAAGGCGCTGGCGGTGGCGGCTTACGCCCGCAGAATCCTCGAAGGCGACAAGGAAGGCCG
>CAZNOE010000147.1:0-10538 GCA_964574525.1 uncultured Bifidobacteriaceae bacterium | reverse complement strand
GAACTCAACGCCATGGCGCGCGAACTGGGCGTGGAGAATTTCGGCACGATGCGCAAGCACGAGGTGATTTTCCACGTGCTGCAAAAGAACGCCGAGCGCGCGGGGGTATTGTTCTCCGAAGGCGTGCTGGAGGTGCTGCCGGAAGGCTTCGGCTTCCTGCGGTCGCAGAGTTTCAACTACCTGCCGTGCCCGGAAGACATTTACGTGTCGCCGTCGCAGATTCGGCGGTTTGATTTGCAGACCGGCAATCTGGTCGCGGGCCAGATTCGACCGCCCAAGGAGAAGGAAAAGTTTTTCGCGCTGCTCAAGGTCGAAGGCGTGGACGGCGAAGACCCGGACAAGGCGAAGGAGAAAACGCATTTCGACAATCTCACGCCGCTGTTTCCCAATAAGCGTTACCTGCTGGAAACCGTCGCCGACGAGTTGTCCACCCGCGTGCTGGATTTGGTCTGCCCCATCGGCAAAGGCTCACGCGGATTGATTGTCGCGCCGCCGCGCACGGGCAAAACGGTTTTGATGCAGAAGCTCGCCAATGCGATTTTGAAGAATAACCCGGAGGCTTACGTTTTCATCCTGCTCATTGATGAACGGCCCGAGGAAGTCACCGACATGGAACGGAGTTGCAAACCCGCCGAAGTCATTTCCTCGACGTTCGACGAGCCGCCCGAGCGCCACGTGCAGGTCGCCGAGATGGTCAGCGAAAAAGCCAAGCGCATGGTCGAACACAAGCGCGATGTGGTGATCCTGCTGGACTCCATCACGCGCCTGGCACGCGCCTACAACACGGTGCAGCCGCACTCCGGCAAGATTCTCTCCGGCGGTGTGGACGCCAACGCGCTTCACAAACCGAAACGCTTTTTCGGCGCCGCGCGTAACATTGAGGAAGGCGGGTCGTTGTCCATCATCGCCACGGCGCTCGTGGACACGGGATCACGCATGGACGAAGTCATCTTTGAAGAATTCAAGGGCACGGGCAACATGGAAGTCCATCTCGACCGCGCGCTGGTGGACCGCCGTATTTTCCCCTCGATCAACATCGAACGTTCCGGCACACGCAAAGAGGAACTTCTCTATCATCCGGACGAACTGAACAAGATCGTCCTGCTGCGCCGTGCGTTGACCGGCGTGCCGCCGGTCGAGGCGATGGAACTGCTGCTAGGCAAACTCAAGAAGACCGGGAGCAACATCGAGTTCCTCCTGGGCATGAGCGTGGGTTAGAGTATCGGATTGAGGTGCGCATGGGTCTGACTAAAGTTACAACGAAACTGACCAGCCTGAAAAATGGCGGGGGCAGTTACGAGACCGTCTTCCTGGTGGACACGGGCGCGACCGACACGCTGGCGCCGGCAAACGAAATGGATCGTATCGGAGTAAAGCGCGAAGGCAAGATGGCCTACGAACTGGCCGACGGAACGGTCAGGGAGTTTTCGTACGGTTTGGTGCGCATTGAGTTCATGGGGGAAGTCACAGCCGGACGTGTGATCTTTGGAGATTCAAATAGCGAACCTTTGCTGGGCGTCACTGCCTTGGAGTCGGTCGGCATACTGGTTGACCCAGCGAACAAAACGCTCAAGCGCCTGCCTGCCATCCCGCTCAAATAAGGGGACGCCTCGGTTGCATACTCGCGGACTCGCCTTTCGATTTCCCTGTTCGACGCAAGGAATGTTGGTATTTATGTTCCGATATGGCTGTGGCGACGCCAAAAAATGGTCAGCAAATGACGAAAGACGGAAAGCCCGTTCCGGCCATGATCAATGAGAATATCCTCACATGATTCGATACGAATGCGTGGTGAGCAAACACAAGTCGGCAAGAGAATGAAAATGAATTCATGTTGGCATCGGCGGTTCAACTCACGGCCCGCGCGGAATCTGGCTGCGCTGGCGCTCCTGGCTCTGATTGCGAGTTGCGGGCGGGACGACGTCAAAGTCTATCGCGTGGCAAAGGAAAATCCGCCAGCGCTGCCTCAGGCCGGGATGCCGGCGGGACACCCGGACGTTTCCACAGCGGGTAATCCCCAGTTGAAATGGAAAACCCCTGAAGGCTGGAGTGAAGTTCCGCCGAGCCAGATGCGTGTCGCGTCCTTCAATATAAGGGGCAAGGAAGGCAAGCAGGCCGACGTAAGCGTGGTTCCACTTGGCGGCCCGGCGGGAGGCGACGCGGCGAATGTCAATCGCTGGCGCGGGGAATTGGGTTTGTCTCCCCAGACGCCAGACGAGTTGCAAAAGATCGCGCATAAGATCGAGGTCGCCGGCCAACCGGCTGAGCTTTACGACATTGTCGGCAAGAACCCTGGCACGAGTGAGCCGACGCGCACGCTGGGTGCGATTCAGCATCGCGACGGCACCGCGTGGTTTTTCAAAATGAAAGGTGATGATCAACTCGTCGCCGAGCAAAAGCCTGCATTTCTTGAGCTGCTCAAGTCATTTCAGTTCGCGCGGGCGGAATCCCAAACCGCGCTGCCGCCGTCGCATCCGCCGATTGATGGCAGTTCGTCCACTCTCGCCGCTGCGACCGTTCAGAGCGAGGGCAAACCGAACTGGCAAGTTCCCTCCGGCTGGAAGGAAGTTCCCGGCGGGCAATTCCTCGTCGCCAAGTTCGTGCTAGCGGGTGACGGCGGCGCGCAAGCGGCGGTTAACGTGAGCTCGTCCGCTGGCGACGGCGGCGGCCTGGCTGCGAATGTGAATCGTTGGCGAAAGCAGCTCGGCTTGAGCGATCTGTCGAACGACGAACTCGCGAAAGCGGCGAAGGCGGTCGAAACCGCGGGCGGCAAAGCCACCTTTGTCGAGATGAGCGGCACGGACGCACGCAGTCCCGATAGAATCGGGACGCGACTCGTCGGCGCGATGGTGCCGCAATCCGGTCAGACCTGGTTTTACAAACTCATGGGCGACGCCAAAGTCGTCGAAGCTCAGAAAGACGCTTTCACGAAATTCATTCAAACCGTGAAATACTGAGATGCTCGACCGCCTCGTCAAATTCTTCACGTCACTGCGGCTGACGGTGACGCTGCTGGCACTGGGCGCCATACTCGTCTTTTGGGGCACGCTGGCGCAAGTGGACCTCGGCCTCTACAAGGCGCAGAACGAATTCTTCCGCAGCTTCTTCATCTTCTGGCACCCGACGGGGTCGGGTTGGCGAATTCCGATTTTCCCCGGCGGCTACCTGGTCGGCGGCCTGCTCCTGATCAACCTGTTCTCGGCCCACTTGCGATACTATCAGCCCGGCAAGAAAAAATACGGCATCATCATGATTCACCTCGGGATCGTGCTGCTGCTGCTCGGGCAACTGCTCACGGACCTGCTGTCCAATGAAAGTTTCATGCACATTCGCATGGGCGCGTCGAAGAACTATTCGGAAGCCCCCCGCGACTTTGAACTGGCCGTGATTGACACGACCGGCGCCGAGGCGGACAATGTGGTGGCCATTCCCGGCAGCCGCTTGAGCGCGAGCGGCGAGATCAGCCATCCCGAAATGCCGTTCCGGATCAAGGTGAAAACGTTTTACGGCAACTCTGCCCTCGCGGAAGAGGCCCGTGAAGGTTACTCGAGTGTCAGCACCACTGCGGGCTTCGGCGCGAAAATCTGGTGGCGGGAATTGCCCCATGTAACCGTGATGGAGGATCGCGACACGCCTTCCGGCATCGTCGAACTCGTCACACCGCAGGCCACGCTCGGGACGTTCCTCGTTTCCGGTTTTCTCACGCGCCCCCAGGAATTCGAACACAACGGGCGCAGCTATCGAATGGAATTGCGCCCGACGCGCTCCTACAAACCGTTCAGCCTGCGTTTGCTGGAGTTCCGGTTTGACCGCTACCCCGGAACGGATACGCCAAAAAACTATTCCAGCCGCGTCCGGGTGCAGCGGCCCGACACGGGCGAAGACCGGGAGGTCCTCATCAAAATGAACAGCCCTCTGCGCTACGCGGGCGAAACCTTCTATCAGGCCAGTTTTGACAAGGACGATGAGAAAGGCACCGTGCTGCAAGTCGTTCACAACCCCAGTTGGCTCACGCCGTATTTCTCCTGCGTGCTCGTGGCCGCGGGGATGATCTATCAATTTCTCTCGCATCTGATCGCCTTCGCCACTAAAAGGAAAACCGCATGAACAAGCTCCTGAAAATCCTGCCCTGGTGTTTCTTCGCCCTCTTCGCGGTGGAGATCGCAGTCGTGCTGCGCCCCAAGCCGGACGGCGAGTTTCACACGCGCGAGTTTGGCCGCCTGCCCGTGCTGCTGGGCGGACGCATCCAACCGTTCGATTCCGTCGCGCGCAACACGCTCCTGCAAATCCGCAGCACCGGCGACGTGCCGCTCGAGTTGCTGCCCTCCTGGCAATTCTGGCGTCACCCCAAGAAACTCCGCTCCACCGAGTGGCTGCTGGAAGCGATGTTCCGGCCCGCCGTCGCCAACACGCGCCCCATCTTCCTCATTCATCACCCGGACCTCATCAGCGAGTTCAAGCTCGGTGAGAAAGGCATCGAGAAGTCCGGCCTGCGGTACTACACGTATCAGGACCTCGAACCCGTGCTGGCCGAAATCCATCATCAGAGCACCAACGCGAGCGCCCTCAAAGACGCCCAACGCACACCCTACCAAAAGCAGGTGCTGAAACTCGCCAACGCCGTCGTCCTCTACCAACGCATTCAGGGCAGCATCCAACCGCCCGGCACGCCGGATTTTTTGCAGATGGTGGAAGATTACAAGGCCGCCCTGCCCGCCGGCGTCGCCGCCTTTCGCGCCCGACAAGCCGGGGACAAGGTGGACGAAGAAGCCCTGAACCGACTAGGCCGTCCGGCGCAACTGTTCAGTGCCCTCGCCGAATTTGCGTATACCATGGTGGTTCCGCCCCTGGATCCCGAGCACGACCGCGATGGCTGGTTGACCACCGGCACCAGCTTGCTCGGTTCGCTCCAGAGCGGAGAAATCCATCCCGCCGTCAACTACTTTGCCCGCATGGCCACCGCTTACGGACAGACCAACGCGGTCGAGTTCAACAGCGCCGTCGCCGGGTACAAGAACTGGCTCGCCCCGCAATTTGGCCGGGAAGTCACCAAGGGGCGCGCGGAGTTTTATTTCAACGACGTGAAAGCGTTTCTGCACGCCATCATCATTTACATCTTTGCCTTTGTGCTCGCCGGCGGGGCGCTGCTGACGCTTGGAAGTTTCCCGAATCTTTCGGAGACGCTCCGACGCTCGTCGTATTATCTCATCGCCCTGGCGTTCGTCGTCCACACTTTCGGCCTTATCTTCCGCATGGCGTTGGAAGGCCGTCCGCCCGTTACTAACCTCTATTCCTCCGCCATCTTCATCGGTTGGGGCGCTTGTCTGTTGGGTCTGATCCTCGAACGCGTTTACAAGGTCGGCCTGGGCTGCGCGGTCGCGGGCTTCGCCGGATTCATCACCTTGCTCATCGCCCACAACCTCGCCCTCGGCGGCGACACGATGACCTTGATGCAAGCGGTGCTCGACACGAACTTCTGGCTCGCCACCCATGTGGTCGTCGTGACGCTGGGCTACGCCTCAACGTTTTTTGCCGGCCTGCTGGCGATTGCCTACATTTTACTGGGCCTCTTCACTCGAACCCTGTCCACCCCATTGGGCAAGGGTGAAGCCGCTGGGCGCGTGACAGCCAGTGCGGCCAATCGCAAGTCCAGTGGAACTGCGCCGGCGGCGACGAACGCCACCGCGAGCGCCAAGCAACCGGGAGAACTGATCCTCGGCAAGGCGCTGGGAAAAATGGTCTATGCCATAGTCTGTTTCGCCACGCTGTTCAGTTTCGTTGGCACGGTGCTGGGCGGCATTTGGGCCGACCAATCGTGGGGAAGATTTTGGGGCTGGGATCCGAAAGAGAACGGCGCGCTGTTGATCGTGATATGGAACGTGCTCATTTTGCACGCGCGCTGGGGCAAGTTGGTGGGGGATCGCGGGCTGGTGAGCCTGGCCGTGTTCGGCAACATCGTGACGAGCTTTTCGTGGTTCGGTGTGAACATGCTGAACATCGGCCTGCACAGCTACGGTTTCATGGACGAGGCGTTCAAATGGCTCATGCTCTTTGTCGGCACGCAGGTCGTGCTCATCCTCCTCGGTCTTTTGCCGCTGAGCATGTGGAAGAGTTTTCGAACCGGCGTTCCCACCCCCGCGGCAACCCCGCGTCCGTCCGGCGGCAAGAAGACTTCTCCGGCTCCCGCAGGCGCGTGATTCCTGTCCCTGATTCGCAGCCCGCGGTGCCCCCGACGATGCCCCGCTGGCGCTGGTGGATTCACCTGCTTCTCATCGCCGCTTTCCCGCTGCTCATCGGTATGCAGGGCATCGGCGGCAGCGAAATGCACGGGCCCGCGCTCTCGCGTGGAACAAAAGGTCTTCTCCTCGTGTGCGCCCTGCAATTGTTCATCTTCGCGGTCGTTTTCGGCGGGGCGTGGCTGGCGTCGCGCGCGTCACGTGATGATTTGCTCTGCCGCTGGCGCGGCGGTTACTGGACCGTGCTTCTCGGCATCGGCTACTCCGTCGCGATTCGTCTGGCGTTGGGGATCATGGTGCTGGTCGTGGCGGTCGCGTTGACCCTGACACAAGTTACATCGGCGGAAGGCCTCAAGCATTTTTTCACCGCCAATCGCCCGGACGTGGAAGCCATCGTGGACGTGTCCGCGATGCGCCAGAATCCGGTCTATTTCTGGCTCACAGTCACGCTGGTCAGTTTCGTCCTGGGCGGCCTGCGCGAAGAGATTTGGCGCTCGGCATTTCTCGCTGGCTTGCGCGCGCTTTGGCCGCAGAGTTTTGGGTCACGAGTCGGTCAGATCGCCGCCGTCGCCGTTGCTGCCGTGATTTTTGGTATTGCGCATCTGGCACAGGGAGTTGTCGGTGCGGGCATGGCGGCGTTCCTCGGCTTTGCGCTCGGTTTGATCATGGTTCTGCACCGATCCATCTGGCCGGCCGTGATTGCGCACGGGATGTTCGATGCGACAAGCCTGGCGCTCGTGCCGTGGGCGCTGGAGAAAATGAAGCAAATTCAGTAAGCACTCTCAAGAGTCCTTTTCTCCGTAGGAGACGAGGTAACAATTCTCAAATTGTTTCGATCTCGAAACTCTGATCTAGAGACTCCTTACGTCGTCTCCTACTTGTTTGATCGGCTTTCAATCCGAACTCCGAAACAGGAATGGGGAGCGCACGCGTCCCGCGTGCGAGTTCGGGCGTCGCGCCCGAACTTTTGTCACACCATATTTCGGGAATTGCCCGACGGGAAAAAGTTTGTGGAACGATGTTTTCGGCGCGACGCCGAAAACCACACGCCGGAGGCGTGTGCTCCCCGGAACACGGCATCGCGTCCCTCTTCAATTTCGGAGTTCGGGTTCAAAACTCGCTGGATCGGCGACGGCGCGTTACGGCATCCAGATCACAGCGTTCAACACAATGCGTTCGTAAGTTGGATCTTTCAGATCATGGAGGCTGTGGCCCGGCTGAAGATAAACAATCCAGCCTTTGCCCGACGGCTTGAGCCAGCCCGATTGCGTTTGCATGTAAGTCTTGCCGGAATTCTTGTCCGTGTATTTGAAGCCGAGCAAGCGCGTGCGCGTTCTGTCGTCGGCGAGCACGTGGTTGATATAGACCTCGGACTCCTTAAGCGTGACGCCGGGCAGCGCGCGCTCCTTCGTGTCGCTGGCGCCTTTGAACGCGACTTGTTCCGGGTAAACGACCTTGTGCGTCGTGATGAAATGGTCAGAGGCGAGGTTGACGAGTTGTTGCGTAACGCCTTCGATCCACTTGTAACCGCCGGCGTCCACGTCAGCTTCAGGCAACGTCACGCCGAGAAACTTGAACCAATCCTTGTTCTTCCGTTTGCCGGAACTGATCGAATGGTGGAGCACGATAAGTTTGCCGCCCGTCTGCGCGTATTCGATGAAGGCTTTTTCCGCCGTTGGTTTCAGATCCTTGTGGATATAGACAATCACGGCCGGGAACGGCGACAAGTCGGGCGGCAGATTCGTCTGCCACACGAGCTTGCTGGAAATGTTTTCCTCGGATTGGAGTTTGGCGGCAACGTATTCCATTGCCGGAAACTCGTCAGGCACGATGAGCACTTGATTCGCGGCAAAGAGCGGCGTGGAAACGAGCAGAGCGGCGAGTGCGATCGCAATCGTTTTCTTCATGGCAGGATGATTGAGCAGACGAGGCTGGGACGCAAGCGGAAGCCAGTTCCAATTGCGCGGCTTGCTAAGCTCGTGCCACGAGGCTAATCTCCCGCCATGACGTGGACGGATCTGTGCAACGACAAAAATCTTCAGGACCTGCCTTACAAAATCGAGTTGAACAGGGCGGGCAAAATCATCATGAGTCCCACACGCAACCGGCATGGCTATTACGCGGGCAAGATCGCAAGGCTTCTGGCCAAACTGATGAAGGACGGCGAAATTCTGGTGGAGCTGGGGATTGACACGGAGGATTCGACCAAGGTTGCCGACGTGGCCTGGGCTTCGCCACAAATATTTGCAGTCATCAAGGACGAGGCCAGCTGTTCCATTGCCCCGGAGATTTGTGTGGAAGTCAGATCCCCGTTCAACTCGGACACGGAGATGGAGGAGAAGCGCAAACTGTATCTGGCCGCCGGCGCGAAAGAGTTCTGGTTGTGCGATCAAAGCGGACGAATGGAGTTTTTCGCTTCCGACGGTCAGATCGCCCGTTCCGCGCTGTGCCCGGATTTTCCCGCGCAATTGTAAAACCGGCGGCCCGCCATCGAGCGTTCGCGTCCGCCTAAAGGTTTTGACGCTGCTCCCACGTTCCCGTAGCGTTTGCTGGCTGTTTTTCAAAGGCAATCATGATTGGCTTTATTTTCAAGAAGATCATCGGGTCGAAGAACGACCGCGAAGTCAAAAAAATGCGCCCGCTTGTCGCCAGGATCAATGAGATCGAGGCTGGCTTGCAGTCGCTTTCTGATGACGACCTGCGCGCCAAAACCGCCGGGTGGAAGGAGCGGCTTTCCAAGATCGAAGACAAGGAAGCGCTCGCCGCCGCGTTGAACGAAATCATGCCCGAAGCGTTCGCGGTGGTGAAGAATACGTGCCGCCGGCTGACCGACCGCAAGACCGATGTCATCGTGCGCGAACATCCGCTCCGCTGGGAAATGATTCCATTCGACGTGCAACTCATCGGCGGGATGGCATTGCACACGGGCAAGATTGCGGAAATGGCCACGGGCGAAGGCAAGACGCTCGTCGCCACGCTGCCGGTTTATCTCAACGCGCTCACGGGCCGGGGCGTGCATGTTGTGACGGTGAACGATTACCTCGCGGCGCGCGACGGTGAATGGATGGGCGCGGTCTATAAGTTTCTCGGGCTGACGGTGGGCTGCATCCTGCACGATCAGTCGCCGCAGGTCCGGCGCGAGCAATACAATTGCGACATCACCTACGGCACGAATGCCGAGTTTGGCTTCGATTATCTGCGTGACAACGGCATGGCCACGCGGAAGGAGGAACAGGTTCAGCGCGGGCATTACTACGCCATCGTGGACGAGGTGGACTCGATCCTGATTGATGAAGCGCGCACGCCGCTCATCATCAGCGGGCCGGCGGTCCACACTTTCGACGAGCAGTATGGCCAGTGGAAGCCGCTGGTCGAATCTATCTACCGCGCGCAGGAACGGTTGTGTGGGCGGTTTCTTTCCGAAGCGGAAACGCTGCTGAAAAAGTTGCGCCCGGAGGATGGCTCGAACCCGCAGAATCCTGACGCGCTGGAAAAGGAAATCGGTCTGTCGCTCTACCGCGTCAAACTCGGCCAGCCCAAGTCCGAAGGGCTGATGAAGGTTCTCGAAGACCCGGAGAATCTCAGGTTGATGAACCAGGCGGAGCTGCAACTTCACGCAGATCAAAAGAAGGTGGAGCTTTACGCGCAGAAGGAAGAACTGCTTTTTGCGATTGATGAAAAGAGTCACGAAGCCGACTTGAGCGAGAAGGGCCGCAATTTTCTCAGCCCGAAAGACCCCGACGCTTTCGTGCTGCCCGACCTGAGCACGGCGATGCACGACATTGACGTCGGCCCGGAGCAGGACGCGCGCAAGCGCATGGAGGCGAAGACGAAACTTCAGCAGGAGTTCGAGACCAAGGCGCAGAAGATTCATGCGATCTCGCAACTGCTCAAGGCATATTGCCTTTACCAGAAAGACGTGGAGTACGTCATTCAGGAAAACAAGGTCATCATCGTGGACCAGCACACGGGGCGGTTGATGACGGGCCGGCGCTGGAGCGATGGCTTGCATCAGGCCGTCGAGGCCAAGGAAGCCGTGGAGATCGAGCGTGAAACACAGACGCTCGCCACGATCACGATCCAGAATTATTTCCGGCTCTACCAAAAGCTCGCGGGCATGACCGGCACGGCGGAAACGGAGGCTTCGGAGTTTTTCGACATCTACAAACTGGGAGTGCTCGTCATCCCGACGAACCGCCCCATCGCGCGCCAGGACGCCAACGATTCCGTCTATAAGACCAAGCGCGAGAAATTCATCGCTGTCCTCAACGAAATCAAAACCATCCACGGCCAGGGCCGGCC
>CAZNOE010000146.1:0-10683 GCA_964574525.1 uncultured Bifidobacteriaceae bacterium | reverse complement strand
CTTCAGCGAGCGCCCAATACTCGATCAACTGGTTCACCCTTGACGGCGGCGGCGGGCAAAGCTCCGGCGGCGATTACACATTCTACGGCACCATCGGCCAGCCGGATGCGGCCACCTCCAGCGGCGGCGCTTACACCTTGCAAGGCGGCTTCTGGAGCGCGTTCGCCGTCGTGCCAACGGAAGGCGCGCCATCGCTGCGCATCATCCGCAACGGCGCGAGTGTCATCCTTGCGTGGCCGAATCCTTCGAGCGGCTTTCAACTTCAGGAATCAGCCAGCCTCACCGCGCCGAACTGGACGGACGTGAACACCGCGCCCGGCGTGGTCGGCGATGAGAAGCAGGTGAATCAAACGATTGCCCCGGACACGCGGTTCTATCGGCTGCGCAAACCCTGAACTTTCCACACTCAGAAACCCATTGAACCAGCCCGTCCTCGGCACCATGCCGTTCAAGGCTGACCCAAACCGTGGGCGCGGTTTCGAGTTGGTAACCAACCGCATAAGTCGGCCAGTCGAGACGCATCCTCCTCGCAATTGGGGGCGGAGATATTAGGCGTCCCGCTATTGGTTACTGACCTTTGCTTTTATTTCTTTTGCAGCTGCACGTTGCCGCCGCTGGTGTGGGCGAAAATGAGCGGACCGCCACCGTTAATCTTGCCGCGAAGCTCGTTCTTCTTTTGCTCGCCTTGAATGATGCTCACGACGGGCAAGTCGCTCGAGACTCTTCCGCCACTGGTGCTGGCGTCAATGTCCACGGCAACTTTTTCGCCAAAGGCAATCGTGATGTTTCCTCCTGACGTATCGAACAAACAGTTGCTCGCCGGCTGCTCCAGCAGTTCAGCCGTAACGTGGCCGCCGGAAGTTTTGGCTTCAATCGAACCCCTGTTCCCCGCAACTCCGATGTTACCGCCCGAAGTCTTGACGACGGACTTGCCGGAAAGTTTGTCAGTGTTGATATGGCCGCCGGACGTGCTGGCGGTGACATCGCCTTGAATGTCGCTCAGCGTCAGGTTACCGCCGGAGGTTTTGAGATCCACGTTGCCTTTGCAGCCGGCGAGGCTGATGTGTCCGCCGCTGGTGTGGCCGGACACCGGGCCTTCGATTTGTTTGAAGGTCAGGTTTCCACCCGAAGTATGCGCCTTCAATTTTCCAGCCAGGTCGGAGATTTTGATGTGACCGCCGGCGGTCTTGAGGTCCGCGTCAAACTTGCGGGGAACGGTGATGAGAACACTTACCTGAAGGTCCGGCGAACGGCCGAACCAACCCGTGAGCTTCACTCCCTCATACTTGGCGCGGACTTCGACTTTTTCGCCAGTCTGCTGCGTGGTGACCACATGATCTTTGAGAGTCTTCTCCGCTTTGCTCCGGCTGCCGCCAGCTTTGCGGGTGACTTCGATGTTCACCGCACCGGCGTCGCTGGTTTTGACCTCGATGGAACCGCGGTCCACTTCAACGACGAGCTGGCCGCCGGGTGCTGCCTCAAAGGATTTGGTAATTTTGTCTTCGGCTTCGGCGCGAGCGGTGGTGGTGGCCACAATCAGTGCTGCCAATGCGACCGCTCCCGCCTTGAATGAGTTAAGCAAGTTCGAGTTCATATTGCGTTCTGATTTGGACGAGGCTTTCGGAAGCCGGCTGAACACGAGCGCTGCCGACGCCTCGATTGTAACTACCCGCGGCGAGTCAGCTTTGTTTCAAAATTTTTCACCCGGGTAATTCCAGCATTGGCTCCCGCGCGCAGCCGCTTACTGAGATGCACGTATTTCGATCTGCATCCGATAGAGATAGCGGATCACGTCGGTGCTCATCTGGCCTCTCTGACCGGGCTTTACGCCAACAGCGGGCCTTTGCTCGAGGCGGATTTTTTCCAACTCGCCGGCGTCGAGCCAGTAACCCGCGCAACCTGGGCAGTGGTCCACCTCGATCTTGCTGTTCGGGCTGAAGAGATGGCGCTTGAGCTTCACGCCGTCGCAGCGCGGGCAGGCGCGCTTGCGGACGTGATCCACGCGCAGCTTCGGGTCGCGTTGAATGTTGATGAGATGTTCGCCGGCGGCCTCGTGCTCTTCGTCAACCCGCAGGAGTTCGAACGCGTCAAACCAGACGCCGCCACAGCCACCCTGGCAAACGTCCACCGCCACGGCGCCAACTTGCACCTCGGTCAATTGTCGGTCACATGCTGGGCATTTCATACGTGTTGGACGGAATCGTTTCCACGCCAATAGGACGGCACGAGAGTTAACCGAAGCGTCTGCCGGCCGCAAATCCAAATCTGTCGCCGCCGGCGTTCGAGTTCGCCAAGGATTCGGAATGCTCCGACGACCAGCCAAGGGAGGAAGTCGTCGTCGGGCGATTTTGCCATCGCATTCGGTTTCCCTCTTCAGTAGTCTCCCGGCATCACATGAAAAACCTACTGTTTGCTCTCTCCTTCTGTGCTTTGGCCTTCGCGGCTCGCGCCGACGAAGGGATGTGGCTCTACAGCCAGCCGCCGCGCCAGTTGCTGCGCGAACGTCATCAGTTCGATGCCACCGGCGCGTGGATGGAGCATCTGCAAAAATCCTCTGTCCGCTTCAACTCCGGCGGGTCGGGCAGTTTCGTGAGCGAGGACGGATTGCTGATTTCCAATCATCACGTCGGCGCGGACTCGTTGCAGAAGCTCAGCACGAAGGAGAAGAATTATCTGCGTGAGGGGTTCTACGCGCGCACGCCTGCGCAGGAAGTGAAGTGCCTCGATCTCGAACTCAATGTGCTCCAGTCCATCGAAGACGTGACGCCGCGCATCAACGCCGCCGTGCCCAAGGACGCGGACGCAGCCACTGCTTTTGCCGCGCGACGCAAGATCATTGCGGAGGTCGAAAAGGAGTCGCAGGATCGCACTGGCTTGCGCTCGGACGTGGTTACACTCTGGCAGGGCGGCGCGTATCATCTTTATCGCTTCAAGCGTTACACCGACGTGCGGCTGGTCTTCGCGCCCGAGCAGCAGATTGCGTTTTACGGCGGCGACCCCGACAACTTCGAGTTCCCCCGCCACGATCTCGATATCTGCCTGTTCCGCGCCTACGAGAATGGCCAGCCGGCAAAGGTAAAAGATTTTCTCCGCTTCTCGCCGACAGGCGCGCGTGACGGCGAACTCATTTTCGTCTCTGGTCATCCGGGCCGGACGGGTCGGTTGCTCACCGTGGCCGAACTGGAATATCTCCGCGACCAGGGCCTGCCGAATCGCCTCGGCAATCTCAAGCGGCTCGAAGTCCTGCTCGGCAACTGGAGTGGCCGCAGCGAGGAAAACGCCCGGCGCGCCAGGGATGATTTCTTCGGCGTGCAAAATTCCCGCAAGGCGATTGATGGCATGGTCGCGGGTTTGCTTGACCCGGACTTGTTCTCCGCGAAGATCAAAGGCGAAGCGGACTTCAAAGGGAAACTTGCCGGCAAGCCCGAATCCGCCGAAGCTCTCGCTGCCTACGATAAGATCGCCGAGGCCACCAAGATCCTCGCCGTGCAAGCGGTGCGCTCCGGACTGCTTGAAGGCGGCTCGGCGTTCAACTGCGAGAGCTTCCACCTTGCGCGCACGCTCCTGCGCGCTGGCGACGAGCGGCCCAAACCCAACGGCGAACGCCTCCGCGAGTATTCTGATTCCGGCAAGGTGTCGCTCGAACTCGATCTGTTTTCCGAGAAGCCGATTTACACCGACCTGGAAATCCTCACGCTCGCCGACTCGCTGACATTCCTCTGCGCAAAACTCGGCGCGACCGATCCGGTCGTGCAAAAAATTCTCTCCGGCAAGTCTCCGCGTGACCGCGCGGTGGAATTGATCAACGGCACGAAAGTGCGCGATGTCGCGTTTCGCAAGAAGCTTTACGAAGGCGGCGACAGCGCGGTTTCCGCGGCGAACGACCCGATGATTGACCTTGCCCGTCTTGTGGATACTGACGCCCGCGCGCTCCGCAAAGTTTCCGAGAACCAGGGCGAAACCAAACAACAGTCGCACGCCGCGATTTCTCGTGCCCGCAACGCGCTGCTCGGCACGGCAGGTTATCCCGACGCCACGTTCACGCTGCGCCTGGCGTTTGGCCTGGTGAAAGGCTACGAGGAGGACGGCAAACCCGTGCCCGCGCTTACCTCGTTTGCAGGTCTCTACGAGCGGTCGAAGGAAATGAAGAACCAACCACCATTCGACCTGCCGCCGTTATGGGAGAAGCGCAAATCGCGTCTCGATTTGAAAACACCGTATAACTTCGTGAGCACCGCTGACATCATCGGCGGCAACTCCGGCAGCCCGGTGGTGAACCGCGCCGGCGAATTCGTCGGCATCATCTTCGACGGTAATTTGCAGAGCCTCTCGTGGGATTACGTGTTCAGTGACAAGCAGGGCCGGGCCACTTCGGTCCACTCGGCGGCGATATTGGAGGCGTTGAACAACGTTTATAGCGCAAAAGACCTCGCGCGCGAGCTTGTTACCGGCCGGAGCACGAGTGTTTTGCCCTGATGTCCTAACAAATCCGCGACCAAACGGTCGAAGTGGTGTTGAACCCGCATAATACACTTCGATATGACCAAGACGCCTGAGAATACTGCCGTCTCACATCGTTTCGTCGAAGCCGTCCGCGAGCGCGTCGCGACCGTGGTGGTCGGCCAGGACGCGGTGGTTGAGCGGATGCTTATCGCGTTGTTCACCGGCGGACACTTGCTGCTTCAAGGAATGCCTGGCCTCGCGAAGACGCTGCTCGTAAATGCGATCGCCAAGGCCATTGATCTCAAGTTCGCCCGCGTACAATTCACTATTGACCTGTTGCCGTCGGACATTCTTGGTTCGGAAATCCTCGATCAGCGCACGAGCGAGTTTCGCGTCCATCGCGGACCGGTGTTCACAAACCTTCTGCTCGCCGATGAAATCAACCGCGCCGCGCCCAAGGTGCAGAGCGCGTTGCTGGAGGCAATGCAGGAGCGGCGCGTGACCATTGGTAACAACAACTTTGTGCTGCCGGCGCCGTTTCTTGTCATTGCCACGCAGAATCCCATCGAGCAGAGCGGCACGTTCGAACTGCCGGAAGCGCAGCTCGACCGCTTCATGCTGTGTCACCGGTTGCATTACCCTGACGTGAAGGAGGAAGAGGAAATTCTCCGGCGACAGTTGCAGCTTGGTTTGCGGCATCAGGACAAAGGCGCCGTGCCGCAAAGCTCCTTCGATCTGCTGAACCAACCGCCCGTCGCCACCGTGGAGGAATTGGTTGCCGGGATGGACGCGGTGCAGAAGGTCTATGTCAGCGACGTGTTCATGAAACACTGTGTCGAACTGGTGCGCCGCACGCGCCGGCACAAATCGGTGGACGTGGGCGGCAGTCCGCGCGCCGGCATCGCCCTCACGCTGGCGGCGCGTGCGCGCGCGTTCATTCACGGGCGCGACTACGCTGTGCCGGAAGATTTGTATGCGCTGGCGGAGGACGTGTTGCTGCACCGGATGCGGCTGACGTATGAGGCTCTGGCGAGCGGAGTGAACGGCGTGAACGTGTTGCGGGAGATTTTGGCGGAAGTGGGGTGAGGCGGAGCGCATCTCATTAGCACCGGGCTTCAGCCCGGTGAAAACGAACGCAACGAACTACAACCGCTTTAGCGGTTTCCGTCGCGCATCCGAAGCCGTTGAAACGGCTGATTGAGCGTTGTTCCCATTAACACCGGGCTGAAGCCCGGTGTTAATGAAAATTGGTTTACGTGCGGCGCAGAGTTCCCAATGGAAGCCGAACTCGAAGTCAGTGATCATCTGGACGAGCGCCAGTTCGCGCTGGAGATCAAACGTCTCGCCGACAGCCTGAGCTTCGGCGCGGACTCCTCCCCGTTCCTCGGCTCCGGCATCGAATACGTCCAATCGCGGCTTTATCAACCCGGCGATCCGATCAAGGCGATTGATTGGCGCGTCACTGCCCGCACGGGCAAAGTTCACCTCAAGGAATACGAAGCGCCGAAGCGAATGCCCGTTTATCTCGTCGTGGACACGTCCGCTTCCATGTGCGTGAGTTCACAGCCCCTGAGCAAATACGCTTGGGCCGTGAAGCTCGCCGGCGCTCTGGCGCTCGCGTCGTTGGCCCGCATCAGTCCCGTCGGGTTGATCGGCGGCGGCGAGCGCGAACTGGACGCGCATCCGACGTTGTCGCGCGCCCGGGTTTTTCTCTGGCTGCATCGGCTGCGCCGGTATCGTTTGGACGAGCAAACCAACGTGGGCCGTCGGTTGAACCAGCTTGCCGGCGTGCTCGAAGCGCGCGCGTTGGTGATGGTGCTCAGCGACCTGCACGATCCGCAAGCCGTGCCGGCCCTCAAACTTCTGGCCCAGGCGCACGACTGCGTGGCGCTGCAATTGCAGGACCCGGCGGAACGCGGGCGCATCGGCGGTGGCGTGTTTCGCGCGGAAGAAGCGGAGACGGGGCGCGGATTTGTCGCGACCGGGCGCAGCCGTTGGTTCGACAGCGAAGCACTGGCCGCCGAATTGAAACGCGGCGGCATTGATCATCAGGTGTTGCCGATCAATGAGCCGTTCCTACCACGGCTGCGGGGCTACTTGCGGCGGCGAAAAAATCTCGGGAAAGGAACGCGATGAGCTGCGCTCTGCAATGTCGCATGCAAGGTGCGAGGCAAGTATGACGAACGCTCGCCCTCACCCCGGCCCTCTCCCCCAGGAGAGGGAGAATCATTCACCGATCTTTGGCGAAATGAATGCCCCGGCCAATCATCTGCGCCGCAAATTAGGCGGGAGAGAGGCGGTGATTGCAACGACACCCACAGAATTTCGAGGCGACGCAATGTCCTTCACCCTCTCCTTGGGGGAGAGGGCCAGGGTGAGGGCGAGCGTACCTCTGACTCCACGACTTCGGCTTTGGATTGCGTTGATCGCTTTCGCGGGTATTTCAACTTTCTTTTCTCATGCCGCCCCCGGCAGGAACCCACTGACGATCATTTCCTCCAACGCCGCGCCGGCGACCGTCGGGATGGAGGGGCAACTGGTGGTCATCCTGCCCGAAGCCGGATTGACGACCAAAGCGCCGGACCTCCTGACTCCCGTGCATCTGCGCATCGCCTACACGCGTCCGCACGGAACGCTCACGCACTACGACCTCCGTTACATCGGTCGCGTGCCGGGCGAACACGACTTGCGCGATTATCTCTTTACCACGAACGGCCTGCCGGCGACCAATCTTCCCCCGCTGAAAGTGTCCGTGACGGGGCTTCTGCCAGACTCGTACAACGGCTGGCTGGAGCAGCAAGACGTTCGCGTGCCGTCATTGTTCGGCGGTTATCGCGGCATTTCCATTATCATCGTGGTGCTATGGGCTCTGGCGTTTTTCGCGATCGTCCGTTTCTTCCGCAAACCCAAAACCGTCGCGGTTGAAGTCCCGACGCAGCGTCCGCTCACGTTCGCGGAGCGATTGCGCCCGCTGATCGAACGGGCGGCGGCGGGCCAGTTGACGGCGGAGGAAAAAGCGATACTGGAGCGGATGCTCCTCACTCACTGGCAACGGCGGCTGGATTTGACAGACAAGAATGGCGACGAAGTGATGGCGCGTTTGCGACGACATCCGGAAGCAGGCGTGTTGCTCGGCGCGCTCGAAGATTGGCTGCATCGCCCGCCTGGCCGCGTGAAGGTGGAAGTGGAACGGGTGCTCGCGCCGTATCGCAATCTGCCAGAAGAAGCGCCCGTGGAGGTGGCAACATGATCTTCGCGCATTCCTGGGTGCTGGTGTTTCTGCTCGCGCCGGTGTTGCTCGTGTGGTGGGAATGGCGTCGGCGCGGACGGCCCGTGGTGTTGCCGCTCGATCATTCGGCGGGCCGACCGCGGCCATGGCTGGAACGGGTCATCAAGTGCGCCAATCTGCTCACGCCGCTGTTGCTCGCGACATGCATTCTGATTCTGGCCGGCCCCCAACGGCTGAGCAAGCCGAAGAACGAACGGGTGCTCACAAACATTGAATTCGTGCTCGATGTCTCGGGCAGCATGATGGCGCCGTTTGGCGGGGGCACGCGCGCGGACAAGGCGTTTGAAGCCATCGTGGATTTCACGTCGTTTCGAAAAGGCGACGCCTTCGGCCTCACGATTTTCGGCACCGAAGTCGTCCACTGGGTGCCGCTGACTAGAGACCTCACCGCGTTGCGCCTGGCCGCGCCGTTTCTGCGTCCGGAAAAAATGCCGCCGCACATGGGCGGCACGCGCATCGCCCACGCGCTGGAGGCGGTGCAGAAAATTCTCCGAGACCGTGAGGAAGGCGACCGCATGGTCGTGCTCGTCTCGGACGGCATGAGTTTCGATCTCAACGGCGGCGTGGCGCAAAAGCTCGGCGAAGAACTCAGCCGCGACAACATCACCGTCTTTTACATTCACGCAGCGGAAGGCGAGCCGCAGAACGAGACCCACACGGTGGCGAACCTGACCGGCGGCCAGGCTTTCGCGGCGGGCGATCCGGAAGCACTGCGCGAGGTGTTCAAGCGTATTGACGCCATGAAACCCACGAAGATGAAACCCGCGACGCCTGAACCTGCGGATTGGTTCTGGCCCTTCGCGGTTGCGGGCTTGAGTTTGCTCGGCTTGAAGGTGCTAAGCTTGCTTGGGCTGAGGTTTACGCCGTGGTAAATGACGAATGACGAATGACGAATGGCGGAACAAATTGTATGGGGAGATTCGAAGCTTCGGTATCGAGCTTCACCATTCGTCATTTGTCATTCGTCATTCACTCTGAAGGATGATCGCCCTCTACACAGCTCTTGGCGCGATGGTCTTGACGGCGCTGGCCGAATGGTTGCACGTGCGGCGCTGCCGGCGCGTGGCGCGGCTGGCGTTCGGGCCGACTGGCGCAGCGCGCGAGTGGACGCGAATCGTGCCGTGGGCGCGCGTGGCAGCGGTGGGCGCGCTGGCGTGGGGATTGATGACGCTGTTGCACGTCGGCCCGCGCGCGGTGCGCTCGGATAAAATACCGGATGGCGGCTACCGCCATCTCGTGCTGGCGCTGGACGTGTCGCCCTCGATGCAATTGCAGGACGCCGGCCAGGGCGGAAAGCAAACCCGGGCCAAGCGCGCGAGTGACGTGATCATGTCACTCTTGCAGCGCGTCGCGACCGACCAGGTGCGGATCAGCATCGTCGCGTTTTACACGGACGCCAAGCCGGTGGTGATAGACACGTTTGACATGGAAGTGGTGAAGAACGCGCTCAACGATCTGCCGCTCGATATCGCGTTTGACGTAGGCAAGACCGCGTTGCTGCAAGGCATCCGGCAATCCGCCGAAATCGCCAAGAACTGGCAGCCCGACAGCACCACGGTCATCGTTGTGAGCGACGGCGATACGATTCCTGACAGCGGCATGCCGGAACTTCCGCGCTCGATTCACCGCGTCGTGATCGTCGGGGTCGGGGACGCGCGCTCCGGCCGTTTTATTGACGGCCACCAATCGCGGCAGGATGCGTCCACGTTGCGGCAACTGGCCAACCGTCTGCGCGGAAATTATTTTGACGCGAATGAAAAACATCTTTCCTCCGATCTGCTGACCGCGCTTTCGCGCATGCTGCCGTTGCGCGACGTTCGCCAACTCAGCCGCCGTGAACTGGCTCTGATCGCCGTCGGCCTGGGTGGTTTTCTGCTGGCGGCGATCCCTATTGCGCTTGCACTGGCTGGGTGCGCGTGGCAGACTCGAACGGAATCCGAAAAAGCCCCGACCAAATCGAGGCTGGCGTTCAACACTACAGTTGCCTTGAACAAAAAAGAACAGGAGAAAACGTATGCGTAAAATCATCATGTTTGCCCTCTGGCTCTTGGTGCCAGTGGTTCTGCTCGCGTATCACTACGGCCCAGGTCAGACCCGCCTGGCGATGGATCGCGCGGCAAAAAAGATCGCCGAAGCTCGCGCATGGGAGGCGCAGGAAGATTGGAAGACCGCCTATCAAGCCTGGGGCGAAGCGCTCGCCGCCACGCCGCAGGAGCAAACCGGGCCGCGCATGCAGTTGCGTCTTTCCCAGGCCCACGCGCGCATGTTCACGGGCGATATCCCCGAGGCGATGGAGGACATGGCAAACCTGCTGGCTGAAGCGCAGCACGACAAGGCGGACGCGAATCTGCAACGCGAAATTCGAGGCTCGCTCGGCACAGCGCAGTATTACGTCGCCTGGCTGATGCGGCTCGAAGGCGCGACCACCGAGGAATGGTTGCCGCCGGTGGAAAGTGCGCGGCAGAATTTCCGGTTGCTCGCTGAGAATACGAAAGGCGCGAAGACGGCCGGGGATTATCAGAAGAATCTCGAAGCCACGATCCGCCTGGAACGAATGAGCCTCGCTGAATTGCAAGTCCAGCCGTTGCCAAAATGTTGCTCCGGCTGCAAAAATGTCAGCCAGAAGTGCCGTTCCCAATGCCAGAGCAAGGCTGAGAATAAACCCGAGGAAAAAAAGGACGCACGCGGCGCCGGCTTCAATGATGTGCCCAAGGGCGGATCGTAATTCGCGCGCGACTCGAAGGAACCGATATGCTTCGGCTGGGAGTTATTCTGTTCGCGACCTTGGGCGTGACGATTCCCAGCTTGCTGGCACAGACGCAGACGACCCAAAGACTAAACACGATTATTCGGCGTGTTACGCCGTCCGCCGCATCCGCGCAGGCGCCAGCCACAACCCGGGCCGCGCCGTCCACCGCAATTGATCTCGCTCCCTCTCCGTTTCCTTCTCC
>CAZNOE010000145.1:4895-10699 GCA_964574525.1 uncultured Bifidobacteriaceae bacterium | reverse complement strand
TGCTTCCACCCCAAAAAAGATGTTTCAGCCTTCCGCTTGAGAAAGTCGGGTTAGTCCCAAGGCAGGGTGCTCCCAAATCGCCGGTCGTAGCGCCAAAACAAAAATCAAGAACGTCGGCGCGAGACTTGCGGGCTTCGCTCAACCTGTCGCCGGACCCCCCCCCGGCGATCAGTATGCCAAGAAAAATCGAATCTTTCATGGCACGCTCGCGGGAATGGAGTTTGCCTCGGAGGGTGGGACGGGTTTGGTGCGGTTCGCCAGCCAGCCGTTGGCCAGCAAAAGTCCCACCAGCACCACGCCCCATTGCAGCAGAATGGTGCCGACATTCTCAACCCCGAGCGGATCGAGCCAGCCCTTCGGATCCCAACTGCGGGCCTGGAACGACCACCAGCCCAGCAGCACCAGCGCTTCGAGCGGCACGATTACGCCGATCAGAATCTCCCACCACCGTCCGATGTGGATGTCCGAGCCAGCATGGTTAAGCTGTTGTTCGCGGAAGCGCCGCACGCCGGAAACGATGACGGCAACGGCGAAGAACAGCCCGGACACCATGAGCGCGACACCCCACACCCAATCCTGATTGTGCAGCACTTTGAGTGAGAGGGCGGAGGGCAGCCCCAGCAGGAAGCCGATGACGCCTACGCTCCAAACCGCACGCTCACGCGGAACGCACATGTCCCGGAGCACGCGGCTTCCCAATTCGATCATCGCCACCAGGCTCGTGAACGCGGCGAAGAAAAGCGCCACGAAAAACAAGACCATCAGTCCCCGGCCCAGCGGCAGCTTGGCGAAGAGCAGCGGCATCCAGTTGAAGGTAAGCCCCTCGTTGCCGGCGGCGAAGATCGTCTTGCGCACCAGTTCGGGGGTGAGCGTCTGGCCCGACTGGATGGCTGCTTCCAGCGAGGGAAAGTCGGACAGCGCGGCGGGGTTGCTGCCAAGGCTTGCCACCATGCTGGGCAGCACGGAGAAGACCGTCGAAAGAACCATCATTCCGGCGCAAAGGGAAACGGCGTTGTTTGCCGTGGGAAGGATAAAGGCGTTGAGGGTGGTGTCCTCGTTCTGCCGCATGTAAGCGGCATAGACCAGGATCAACCCCCACCCTGCGCCGGTGTCCCACGCGTTCTGGGTCAATGCCTGCAACCAGGTGTCGGCCTTGGCCAGGTCGGAAAGATTCACCGAAAACATGTAGCTCAGGCCACCTGAGGCACCGGGTAACGTCACCGCCCGGATCGTAAGGATCAGCACCAGCAGGATAAGGGTTGGCATCATCACCTTGTTGACCCGCTCGATCATCCCGATCCCGCGCGCCACGACCACGGTGCCAAGCCCCATCGCGATGCCGTGGGTGAGCACCGGTCCCCAGCCGCTCGTGTAGGCTTTCCAAAATTTGAGCGGGCTTGCCCCGGGCACCTCTCCCAGCGCCGCGGCGGTCGCGTAACGCAACGTCCAGCCGCAGACCACCGAGTAGTAAAACATGATCGCGACGGCCACGAAGGCGACCCACGCTCCCATCCACGCGTAGCGCGGTCCCATCATCTGGATGAACGCGCCCACCGGTCCGGTCCGAGTCATCCGCCCGGCGCCGAACTCCACGAGGATGAGAGGAATGGACCATATCAGCAGGCACACCACCCATGAGATGAGGAATGCGCCGCCACCATGCTCGGCCACAATGCGCGGAAAGCGCCAGATGTTTCCCGTGCCCACCGCCATGCCAAGCATGGTGAGCATCATCAGCCACCGCGAAGAGAAGGTTTCGTGCTTTGTGCTCATGCACGCTCCCGGGTATCGGGTCCGTTCAGCCGGCTTCGTCGAAACCCGTAGAGGAAATAAATGATCAGCCCGGCCAGCAACCAGTAAACGAAGCGCTTCCACGTCACGAGCGGCAACTCGCGCATCAGCCAGACGCAGGTGATGATCGCTCCCAGCGGCACCCACGGCACGAGCGGGGTGCGGAATGGCCGCACGCGGTGCGGATCGGTTTTCCGCAGAACCAGGACGCCCGCGGCCACGATCACGAACGCAAAGAGCGTCCCGATGTTACACAACTCGACGACTTCGTTGATGTTGCTCACGCCGGCAAAGGCCGCGACCAGGACGCCGGTCACCGTTGTCGTCACGTGCGGCGTGCGAAAACGCGGATGCACCCGCGCCGCCCAGGCGGGCAGCAGGCGGTCTCGCGCCATGGAAAAGAAAATCCGCGCTTGCCCAAGCTGAAACACGAAGAGCACCGACGTCGTCGCCACCACGGCGCCGAACGAAACGACGCCGGCCGCCCAATGAATGCCGCGCACCGAAAACGCCGTCGCCAGCGGTTCGGCCGTGCCCAGTTGGTCTGCCTTCAACATTCCGGTCAGCACCACGGCGACCACGATGTAGAGGACGGTGCAAACGGCCAGACTCGCCAGGATGCCGATGGGCATGTTGCGCTGCGGGTCGCGCGTTTCCTCGGCGGCGGTCGAGACCGCGTCGAATCCGATGTAAGCGAAGAAGATGATGGCCGCGCCTACGGAAATGCCTTTGAAGCCGTGCGGCGCGAACGGCGACCAGTTTTCCGGCGCGACGTAGAATGCCCCGACCCCGAGGAAAAAAGCGATGATCAACAGTTTTACGGCCACCATCACCACATTGAACCGCGCGCTCTCCCGGATGCCCAGCACGAGGATGGCTGTGAGCAGCATGACGATCAGAAACGCCGGCAGGTTGAAGACCAGATGCAGGCCGGCCACTTGCGGCGCGGTGGCCCAGGCGTCAGCGGCTCGTTGCACGTCCGCCGCAAGCGAATTCACGTCGCCATGCGCCGCCTGTAATGAAGTGAGTTGGTGCGCGGCTTGCAGGGCCGAGCGATAATCAGTGGCCAGCCAGTTGGGCCAGGTCAAACCCAGTCCGCGCAGCAATTCCTGGAAATAGCCCGACCACGAAATCGCGACGGCCACGTTGCCCACGGCGTATTCGAGAATCAAATCCCAGCCGATGATCCACGCGATCAGTTCGCCCAGCGTCCCGTACGCATACGTATAAGCGGAGCCGGACACGGGCACCATCGCCGCGAATTCCGCGTAGCAGAATCCCGCCAGTGCGCATGCCACCGCCACCAGCACGAAGGAAACAATGATCGCCGGGCCGGCGCCGATGTGCCCTGATCCCCCGGCGACCGCGCTGCCAATGGTTGAAAAAATTCCCGCGCCCACCGCCGCGCCCACGCCCATGGCGGTCAAATGAACCGGACCCAACACGCGTTTGAGTTGGTGTTGCGGCTCGTCGGCTTCGCCGACCAATTGATCGAGCGATTTGCGGCGGAAGAGTCGGCGCATGATTGGTTCAGGTTTTTTCAGCGGCTGATGGGGCAAAGCTGATTTCACGCGACAGGCAAGCGCAAGTGAAAAATGCCAGTGTTCAGTATTCAGTTTTCAGTATTCGGAACTGAGCAAAACGCTGCCAACTGAATACTGAAAACTGAACACTGAATACTCCGCCCGCCACTTCCACCTTTCCCGCGCCACGCGTTTCGCTAGATTCGGGCCATGAGTTCCGCCAACCGCCGCCAGTTCGCCAGTGACAACTACGCGGGCATCTGCCCCGAAGCGTGGGCCGCGTTGACCGAAGCCAACGCCGGTCACGAAGTCAGTTACGGCAACGACACCTGGACGCAAAAAGCCTCCGACCTGCTCCGCGAGATATTCGAGAAGGACTGCGAGGTCTATTTCGTTTTTAATGGCACGTCGGCCAATTCCCTTTCGCTCGCTTCGCTCTGCCAGTCGTATCACAGCGTGCTTTGCCACGAACTAGCGCACCTGGAGGTGGCCGAATGCGGCGCGCCGGAGTTTTTCGCCAACGGAAGCAAGATCCTCCTGCTGTCGGGCGCGAATGGGAAGATTGATCCGGCATGTATCGAGCGCACGGTGAAAAAGCGGACGGACATTCACTATCCGAAACCGCGCGTGTTGAGCCTGACGCAAGCCACGGAGGTCGGGACGGTTTATTCGCTGGATGAGTTGCGTGAACTGGCCGGTGTGGCACGGCATTTCGGTCTGCGCATGCACATGGATGGCGCGAGGTTCGCCAATGCAGTTGCGGCACTCCGCGTCGCGCCGAAGGACATGACCTGGAAAGCTGGTGTGGAAGTGCTCTGCTTCGGCATGACCAAGAACGGCATCGCGGTCGGCGAGGCGGTGGTGTTCTTCGACCGCGAACTGGCGCGGGAGTTCGACTACCGCTGCAAGCAGGGCGGCCAGCTTGCGTCGAAGATGCGTTTTTTGTCGGCGCCGTGGACGGGGATGTTGAAGGATGGCGCCTGGCTGCGTTACGCGAAACATTCGAACGCGATGGCGCAGCGGCTCGGAATGGGCTTGCGTGGAATTCCGAGTGTGAAGATTTCGTATCCAGTGGATTCCAACGCCGTGTTCGCAAGAATTCCCCCCGCCGCCGAGAAGCAGATGCACGTGCGCGGCTGGAAGTTTTACACCGGCGTCGTCACGCCCGACGAATCGCGTCTCATGTGCAGTTGGGACACGACGCCGGAGGACGTGGATGCGTTCGTGGCGGATTTGGCTGAACTGAGTAAACATCGAACATCCAACACCCAACATCCAACATCCAATAACCACGGAGGCTAGTTTGGAACTGGATGTTCGATGTTGGTTGTTGGTTGTTGGATGTTCCCTTTGAAATGCGCGTCATTCTCGAAACCCCGCGCCTCCTGCTACGCGAGTTGAATCTGGGCGATCTTGATTTCGTCGCTGAGTTGCTCGCGCATCCGGAGGTCATGCACTTCTGGCCCAAGACCTACACGCGCGACGAAGCCGAAGTTTGGATTCGCCGGCAGGCGGAGCGCTATGCGCGCGATGGCTACGGCTACTGGCTCGCGCTCGACAAGGCGAGCGGCCAGCCCATCGGCCAGGCGGGATTGCTGGCCCAGGAGGTGGACGTCGTGCCGGAAACCGGCATCGGCTACATCATTCATCGCCCGTTCTGGCGGCAGGGTTACGCGACGGAAGCTGCGGCGCATTGCCGCGACTATGCATTCGGCACGCTGGGCAAGGAACGGATTGTCGTGCTCGTCCGGCCGGAAAACGTGGTTTCAGTGAAGGTCGCAAACAAAATCGGATTCATTCGTGAACGGGAAACGAACTACGCGGGATTCACTCACACCGTGTTTGTGCGCTCACACCCATCAAATGTAGGAGCGACGTGAGGAGGCTCTGAAGCTGTTGACAAATAAGATTGAGCTTCCTTACGTCGGCTCCGGCCCACTCTTACGCGGCCTTCGCTTCAACGCCGGCCATCAGCCGCATCAGATTGGGCTGGGAAAAATCCTCTCGCGCCAGCTCGCCAGCCATGCGGCCCTGACGCATCACTAGAATTCGGCGGCTCAGGTTCATCACTTCCGGAAGCTCGGAGGAGATGACCAGCAGCGCCAGACCCTGGCAGGCGAGTTCGTCGAGCAAATGATGGATTTCCGCCTTCGCACCCACGTCAACGCCGCGCGTCGGTTCGTCCACGATGAGGACGGCGCACTCACGCGCGAGCCATTTGGCCAGCGCGATTTTTTGCTGGTTGCCACCGCTCAGACCGGCGATGCCCGAGTCCAGCGATGGAGTCTTGACGCGCAACTGATCCACGTAACGCTGCGCGATGGCGCGCTCCTTTCGCCGCTTCACAAAACCGCCGAGACTCAACCGCGGTAAGATCGCCAGCGACGTGTTCTCGCGGCAGTTCATCGAAAGCACCAAGCCCATGCGCTTGCGATCTTCGGGCAAAAAGCCAATGCCCGACGCGAGCGCGCCTGTGACTGAACCCAGCGG
>CAZNOE010000145.1:0-4795 GCA_964574525.1 uncultured Bifidobacteriaceae bacterium | reverse complement strand
AGTTCGCGCCCCACCATCTGGTGAATGAGGCGCTCGTTGTTCGTTTCGGAAATTCTTTCCGTGGCGACGTGGCGTCCATCGCGCAGAACGGTGACCGTGTCGCACAAGCGGAAGATTTCCTCGAAGCGATGCGAAACGTAAATGACCGTAATGCCACGCTGCTTGAGTTTCTCCAGCAAGCCGAATAAATGCTCACTCTCGCGGACGGAGAGCGAACTGGTCGGCTCGTCCATGATGATGACCTGCGCCCGCGTGCCCAGCGCGGCGGCGATCTGGACCAGTTGCTCCTGCGCCGTGGACAATTCGCCGATGGGCACGTCCACGTTGAGGTCGGCCTCGATCTCATCGAGCATGGCGCGGGACTGGTCGCGCATACGGCGGCGGTCGAGCCAGCCGGCGCGCGCGGGCAGATCGCCGAGGCAAAGATTCTCCGCGACGGTGAGGTTGGAGCAGAAGGCGAGTTCCTGATGCACCATCGCGATGCCGAGTCTGCGCGCGGCTAGCGGGGTGGTTGCGTGAACGGGTTTGCCGTCGAGTTGGATTTCGCCTTCGTCAGCAACATAGACGCCGGCGAGGATTTTGCCGAGCGTGCTTTTGCCCGCGCCGTTCTCGCCGACCAGCGCGTGGCAACTGCCGCGCGCAACCTCCAGGCTCACGCCGTCCAGCGCGAGCACGCCGGGAAAGCGCTTGGTGATGTTACTAAACTTGATGAAAGCCATTGCCGGCGGCTATGTGATTCTCGTTTGGAGGTACGGCACAAGACAAAAGGTTCGCCTCTTCAAGCCTTGGGATACGCGCCGACCTGCTGGAGCGACCGGCGCTGAAGCGGACGGTCAGGCGCGTTGAATTGCAGCAGTCGCACCGTCACCCCGCCGATTTCCGTCAATGGTTCGATTCTCCCGACCTCGAGGCGGAAATGGTCTTCCCACCGATCAATGCGCGGGTTGAACAACCGTACGAATCGGTGCGGCTCGCCGGAAACCGAGCCTACATCCGTGCCTTTCGCCCGATTGCAGCGTTCGCACGACAGCGCGAGATTTGCCAGATCGGTGAGGCCACCGTGTTTGCGACTGATGATGTGATCCACCTCGCAACCGGCCAGCAGTTCAACTTCGGGCATCCGGCAATACTCGCAACGATGACATGCCCGGCTGGCGACCTCGCGGCGCAAAGCCAAGGGGATGTCATCAGCCATGCGCGGAAGTACTGCGCGCCTTGGCCCGGGCCAGGATCAGCAGATGTTCGAGCCGCTCATACTCATCCAACTCGCACTTCTCGTCCGGCGTCAGACCGGCGTCTTTCTCCTTGCGAACCAACTCCCAGACCCGTTGACGAGTGGATTCGGAGGGGCGAAAGTTCGCCAACGCACCCGGGGAAATTTCCCGCGCGATGAACTCAACCACTTCGTCTGCCGCACGCATGGGTAAAGGATAGCTCAATCACCCGCCATCAGGCAACACGCAAACACTGCCCGCGCCGTTCTCACCAATCAGCGCGTGGCAACTGCCGCGCGATCTCAAGGCTCGCGCCGTCCCGTGCGAGCACGCCGGGGAAGTGCTTGGTGATGTTCTGCATCGCGCCGTGAATTGCTCAAGCTGCCGCCGGCTGCACTTTCGCTCTTAATCCAAACAACTCCCTCATCCACTTCCACGCGGCTCGCAGGCCGACTTCGTGCATGCCGGTCAGGCCGTAGATTTTCACCAGCTCAGTCTCGTGGCCGCGATAACGCGGCGGCAGGAGCATCACAGTTTTTGTTTCTGCACCTTCCACCTGCATGATTTCACAGTAGAGCAGGCCGCAGCCGACGGCGTAATTGCCGTCAGGTAGTTCGAGCGTGCGCAACGGGAGCACGAACCACGGACGATAATTCAGCACGAGTTTGCCGGCGTCATTGCGGGTCAGTTTGCCGTAGGTGCGCACCGGGACTTTGTTGATCTTGCGGCCGAGGAACATTTTGTTCGCCGTCGGGTCCGGCGTGAAGCGGCTGCTCCGCAACGTGAGGTAATCCCACAGAAACGCGATGCCAAAATGTGTCAGCCGCAGCGACCAGCCCGCGATGAACCACGAGACCAGTATGATGATGGCCGCCCAAAGCGCGCCGAGCCACGGGTTGATGTAGGACGTGGCGGGCACAGTTGCGAGCAGCGCCAGTCGCGCGGTCTTGAGCGCCGTGTCCACGGTGGTGAACGGGCTGAGGACAATCAAAACGTGGATCGCATTGCCGACGAGCCAGACGATGATGAAAGCCACTATCGCAATCGGGACCATGATGACGTTGGAGAGCCAGGAGAGATCAATCGCCGCGAAGCCCGCGGAACTCAACATGGCCGTGTCTGCTCCAATGTCGTGGAAGGTTATCACGAGCAGCGGGACAAACGCGCCCGCAGCGACCAACCCGCTGATTTTGTTCTCGATGGCTTCGGCGATGTCGAAGGGCTTTTTCAATGCCGTCGGCGCCGTGGTGCCGAGAATATCTTTGATGCCGACGAGGGCGACGAGCAACAACGCCGGCATCCAAAAAGTCGGCTGGGCAAACCACGGCAGGCGGGCGCGCTTCTCGGGCGGCGTATGGTAATACTTCCACGCGCCGACCGCCCCGACGCCGAGCAAGGGCGATATGGCCACACCCGTCACGGTGGAAAGCGTCTGGGCCAGTTCCACTCCGGGCGTATTCCTCGCTGGGGGCGGGGCGGTATCGGAGGGAGCTTTCGTCACCGCCTGGGCGGTGAGCGAGGCGCCGAGCGCAAGCGCGATGAGGACGGTCAGGCTCTTTTTCATGGCCATAACTTGACGGGTTTCGTGCGTGTGTAAAGCCGGTTCGCCCGATGGCTTCCGGCGCGATGGCTCCGTATTCAGTAACACAGCCAGGGATGGATTGTTTCATTTTGTGGATAAAAAGATTTTGCTTTTCTGAACACGCGGGTAAATACTGCGTCCAACAAAGTGCTCGACGGTTAGCTGCTTGGGCGATAAATCGGTTCCTCACGACCAGGTCAGGTAGTCGGCATGAACGAATTTTGTCTGTTTGCTGTCGTGGGGACCGCTTCGAATAAGGCGGAACTCATTTACATTTGGGAAAAGGCCACGCCCGAAGGCAAGGCCGTCATCGTCATTCTTTTGTTGTTCTCGATCCTCGCGTGGTCGGTGATGACGTCGAAGGCCGTCCAGATGCGACGGGCAAAAAAGCTCAACCATTTCTTTACGACCGAATTCAAAACGCAGAAGCATGTGCTCGATATGTTCGACCGGCGGCTTCAAGCGGAGGGCTGTCCGCTGTTCATGGTTTATCAAGCCGGCAGCCTGGAACTGGATGCGCGGCTGAAGACTCCGGATGGGGGCCGCAAGCGATTCGTCTCGCTCAAAGGCATGGAGCACGTGAAGCGCCTCATGGAAAATGCCGTGGCGCAGGAGTCACTGAAGCTGGAGTCCGGCCTCATCTTGCTGGCGATTGCGGTCAGCGGCGCACCATTCCTCGGATTGCTCGGCACGGTGTGGGGCGTGATGAGTACGTTCGGACACGTGGCTCAGGCCCAGCAAGCCAGCCTGACAGAAATGGCCCCAGGCGTGTCCGCAGCGCTGATCACGACGGTGGCGGGATTGCTGGTCGCGATTCCCTCGATGTTTGGTTACAATTGGCTGGTGCACAACCTGCGCGTGTTGACGGTGCAACTGGACAACTTCGCGCAGGAACTGGTGTCGAAGATGGAAACGGAATATCTGAAAGACGATGTCGAATGAACGGCATGATCCGGTTTTACCCGTCCCGGCAGATTTGCAGTTGCGCTGCGCCAAGTGCGGGCACCATAACGTGCGCACTGCCGACATTTGCAGCCGGTGCGGAAAGCATCTTTACCTGGGGTGCAAACGATGCGGCCATCGGAATCTCCGGACGGTCCGCAAGTGCACCAAATGCGGTCGGCGGCTTCACCGCCCACTGTGGCATCTCCTTGCACGAAAATCAATCAAAGGCCTCTCTGTGATCGAAATTGCCATCTTAATCGTGCTCGCGGTCGTCATCGTCAAGCTTGTCCAAAATGCATTTGAATACATGTTTCCGCCGCGCGAATCACGGATGCCGGATTTAACCGATTGACGCCATGCGCCGTTTCTCACAACGCAGTCATCTGGTGACGTTGAGCGAAATCAACATCACGCCGCTGCTGGACCTGGCGTTCGTGCTGTTGATCATCTTTGTCATCACGACGCCGTTGCTGGAACAGAGCATCAACCTCAAGCTGCCCACGGGAGGCCAGCCGGACAAGCGCGTTGACAAAGGTGACATTCGCACCGTGGAAATCACGCCACAGGGCAATTACACGTTGAACAAACGCGCCATGAAGCTGAATCAACTCATCGCGCAACTCGTGCAGGACTTTAAGTACAATCCGAATCTGGTAATCAACGTCCGCGCGGATGAAAACAGCCGGATGAAGGATTTTGTGGCATTGACCGACGGCTGCACCCGAAACGGGATTTCCCGCTACTCGATCCGCACCGAGCCGCCGCCCAGCCGATGAATCGAATCCAGAAGAAATGTTTCATCGCCTCGACAGGTTTTCACCTGTCGCTGGTGATGATTTTGCTGGTGGGGCCGGCATTCTTGCCGTCGAACAATAGGGCAGACGACCGGCCGCTTATTGATTTCGTTCCCCTCAAAACGATAGACGAGGCGCTCGCGGGCGGAGGCAATCCGAATGCGCGTCCACCTGCGCCGCAGCCACAGCCCGCACCTCAACCGCAACCGCAGCTCCCGGTTCCACAAGCCCAGCCTCCGCCCCAGCCGCGCGTGCAGCAG
>CAZNOE010000144.1:0-10735 GCA_964574525.1 uncultured Bifidobacteriaceae bacterium | reverse complement strand
CGCCCCTGGACACCGGCCCCGTGGCCACCAATTTCTTTTCCGTGCCGGGTGATGCTCCACTAAGTGCTGTGGGCACGACGTGGTTTTACCGCATTTCCAACATCACCACACAAAACGTCAGTTTGGCCATTGTCACCGACATCACGGTCACGAACGAGCTGGGCAATCGTTTGGAGGTGCTGAGCAATTTGAACAACTCGATCTCTGGTAGTGCGCCTCATTATTATCGCTATGAATCGGGCACGAGCCAGGCAGCGGCGGATGCGTCCGGCACGCTGGCGCTGATGCAGGAGTTTTTCGAGCAGCGGATGACACCGCCCGTGACGAACAGTCCGGCGCTTTACAAGGCGCTGTTGATCAACGGCGCTCGCTCGCTGCCCGCGCCTTACGATTTTCAGGTGCAGAAGAACACGGCCAACTTTCAGGGCTGGGGCTTGCTCAACCTGCCGAACAGCTTGCCCGTTTCGATCACCAACGGCGTGACGCATCTCGGCGCGGCATCCATGCAGATTTTCGATCAAAGCCCGGCCAGCGCGCTGGCCACCGGCCAGAGCCAGACGCGGCTGGTCACGGTGAATGACCTCGGGCGCACCGTGCCGTGGCGGGTGACGCTGGTATGGACTGATCCGCCGGGGAATCCGACCGCAGGTGTGAAACTGGTGAATGATCTGGACCTGATCGTGACGAACCTCGACACGGGCGACGTGTTCCTGGGCAATGATATCGGCCCGAGCACCACCTTCACGTTTGCGTGGAACACGAATGCGGAACCGAACGCAGACGCCATCAACAACGTGGAAAACGTTTATCTGCCGCCGCAACTCGGAAGCAATTACTCGGTGACCGTGTTCGCCCGGCACGTCAATGTCAACGCCGTCACCGCCCACACCAATGCCACGGTGCAGGATTATGCGCTGGTGATTTCCTCCGGTGATGGCGAAGTGCCCGATGCGCTGACGATGGGAGCGCCACAGCCCATCGTGGGCACAAATTCACTGACGGTTGGCACCATCACGAACAGCTTTTTGAACAACCCGAATTTCGCAGGTTCGCTGCTGACGGGCCAGCGGGTGGGCGCCAACACACCGTTGCTGGGCACCACCGACGGCATGACCAATCAATGGCACTTTTACGTCATCACCAACACCTCGAGCTTCACGAACGCGGCATTCGTCACGTTCCTCCCGCCAACCTTGTCCATTCCGCGAATGGGTGTGTTCGACCCCGACCCCGATAATGCGACGCGTGTGGAAGCCGATATTGATCTGTACGTCTCGTTGAATCCGGGTCTGACCAACTTGGATCCGGCCGTCATTGCGAGCGCCGACAAGTCGCGCGGCCGCGGCGGAACGGAATTCGTCGTGTACAGCAATTCGGTGCCGAACCGGGTTTATTACGTCGGCGTCAAAGCCGAGGACCAGATGGCGGCGGAGTATATCTTCCTGGGCGTATTCAGCCTCAACTCATTCAGCCAGCGGGACACCAATGGCAATTTGATTGTCCTCGGCCTGCCGCTCCCCTCGGTGGTACCCGACGGCAACCCGGCGAATCCGGGCGTGGCGCTGGTGCTCGGCCTGGCGATCGAACCGATTTCGGTGCGGCGCCTGGTGGTGGCGACGAATTCATACTACCACGAAAATCCCGGCGACCTGGTGGGCACGCTGGTTCACGAGCAGAGGTTTGCCGTGCTGAACAACCATCGCGGCGGACTGCCGGGCTTTTACAATTTCATCTACGAAGACAATGGCGAAGGAAATGTTCCGTTCGCACAGCACACGGACGGACCGGGCAGCTTGCGCGATTTCGTGGGCGAGTCGGGCTTCGGCGTCTGGTTGCTGGCGATGGTGGACAACGCGGACGCCAACACCGGGCGGGTGGAGAACCTGACCCTGCAACTGGAGCCGCAAAACGTGAACAGCAATGGTACGACGCGGGCGGTGCAGCCCAACACGTTCACCTACGACTTCATTGATGTGCCGGCGAGCGCGACCAACCTGACGGTCTGCGTGGCGGGCAGCACGGGGCCGGTGGATTTGTACGTTCTGCGCGGTGATTTCCCGACCCAGACGGTTTACGACTATCGGCTGACAAACATAGTCGGGGGTGGCTGCCTGACGATCACCCCGTTTGACGTGCCACCGTTGACGCCGGGCCGTTACTACATCGGCGTATTCAATCCCAACGGCGTCGTGCAGAACATCCGCATTTTCGCTTCGGTGATTCTGAACCCCGCTTCAATTGCGTCCACTGCGTCAAGCACGGTCGGACCGGTGGCGCTCCTGGATGACGCCGTCACGTACGCGAGTTTCGACGTGACGAACCATTTGCTCATCTCCGATCTGGACGTCGGTCTGCTCATCCAGCATCAACGCATCTCGGATCTCGCGATCACGCTGATCAGTCCGCGCGGCACACGCATCCTGTTGTTTGAGAACCGGGGCATGGCTTCGACCACTGGGCTGGGAACGTTCAACTTCACTACAAATGGCTTGGGCGCCATCGGCCTCGAAGTGACGAACACGCTGTGGTTTTATACGAACGACTTCGAAGCGGCGCCGATCGGCCTTTATGCGCCGGGCGCGGTATTCCAAGGCTGGCATGTCGTCACCAACATGGTCGCGGTCCTGCCGGATTTCACTGATCTCTGCGGCACGAACAAGTTGCTCGCGCTTGGGTACGGATCGGTTTCGAACACGCTGCCGACCACGAACTCAACGAGCTTCAACCTTAGCTTCCAGGTGACTCACGCTCCTTATCTCGTGGGCACAGTCGGCTGGTGGCCGCTCGACGGAGATGCGCGGGATATCTTTGGCGGACTGGACGGACTGTTGTGCTGCAACGTGACATTCAGGGAGGGCAAAGTCAGCGAGGCCTATTACGGTGACGGGATCGCCACGAGCATGAAGGTGCCTCGCTGCCGCGAGCTTGATCTGGGAAGGGGGCGCGGCTTCAGCATCGAAGGCTGGATCCGCCCCGCGAACATAACCAATGCGGCCCCGCTGGTGGAGTGGAACGACCCCAACCCCACCAATCAATTTCCGCAGGGCGTGCAGTTCTGGCTGGCGAACCGCTTCCTCAACAGTGGCGGTCCTGGCTCGCTCGCCGCCGTCATTTGGGACACCAATTCAGTGCCGCACTTTATCAATGTCGGACCGTTTGCGCTCACCAATGCCCTGCCCAATTCTCCCACGAATTCCCTGACCAACGGCTGGCAGCACGTGGCGCTCACGTTCGACGCGGGGTCGGGAACCGCGCGTCTTTACACCAACGGCGTGCGTGCCGCCGAGGAGGTATTTGCCACGACCTTCGTGCCGAAAACCTGGGGCGACCTCTTTATCGGATACCATCCGGCGGGGACAAATATTGGCCAAGCGTTCGCCGGTGGGCTGGACGAATTCGGCGTTTACGAACGGGCGCTGTCCGATTGCGAAATTGCCGCCATCTTCAACTCTAACTACCGCGGCAAATACGGGACGAACGTCTTGACTTGCCCCGTCGCCCTCGAAGTCACGCTCGCCAACGCCTTCATGGGGACGATCACCACCACGTTCACCAATGGCCTGACCTGGACCAACGGCCCGCGTTGGGAGACAGACGCCATCACGAACTTCACCGACCTGCCCCAGTTCGCGACCCCCAACGGTCCTGCCACGAACTTCACGCGCATTACCGTGCGCCCCTTGGACCCGAACGTGGCCGTGGATAACTTCGCCCTGTCTTCCTTCGTGACCAATGTTCTGAGCGGCCTGTTGCACTTCACCGAAGACACCAACCTGGCGGTCACTCCGATCAAGTTTGCCGCGGCGCCGTACATGATGACCAATTTCCCGCCGACGCTCATTTTCTCCAATGACTTCGAGAACGTGACGCAGGGAGTTTACAATGCGGGCGCCATTCTTCCGGGCAGCGCCAATGCTCCGGTCGTGGGAGTGCGGGATTGGACCGTCGTCGCGGGGCCGCTCACCGTCATCAGCAACGCCAGCTTTGATGCCGTGGATACCAACTGGGTGGCACTGGCGGTCGGCGCAGTGCAATGCGAACTGCCCACCAGCGCGGGTCACCGCTACGAACTGAGCTATACGATCCGCGGCCCGTGCGCGGTCGGCTGGTGGCCCGGCGACATCGAACCATTGAGTCAGCGCGCCCAGGACGTGATCAGCGGCAACCACGGCGCCTTTATCAACACCGCTACCAACACCGGCGCAGGTTTTGTCGTCACTTCCCGCGGCGCCAACGCGCTTTACTTTGCCGGAATGATTGATGCCACCAACGACATCGCCACCAAGATCGAGCTTGGCGATCCGCCGCAATTGCATCTCACCAACGCCTTCACCATCGAGGGCTGGGTCAAACCACAACAGCAGACCAATGCTTTTATTCTTTCGCTCCTCGGTGCTTCGGAAGAAGAGGTGATCGAGCAGATTTTCTTCCGCGGTGACTCGCGGCAATGCCGCGATCCTTACTGGCTCGCCCTCGAGCAGGCCACCGTTAATCGGTGGCACATACTTTTCCATGTCGAAGGGCCGAACAGCCCGACCTGCGGCATCACCGCCGAGGCGAGTAATCCCGAGATTGATGATAATTGGCATCACATCGCGGCTGTGTTTGAACGGAACGTTGCGTGGACGAACAATGCGCCGTGGCCCACCAATCAAATGCGCCTCTACGTGGACGGCCGGCCCGTCACCAATCTTCTCACCGAGCCATTCGAGGATACTCCGTTCGACGGTCTGACGGGTGAGAATCCCTTCGCTGAACTCGACTCCGCGTTCAGCCCCGGCGTGGCCATTGGCAACCGCAGCCGCTACGACAACTCCCAGCCTTTCCGCGGCAACATTGATGAATTGACGGTTTACGAACGCGCACTCACTGGCCCGGAAATCAAAGCGATTGTGGATGCGGGTAGAAGTGGCAAGGCCGACCTCGTCGTGTCTCCCGACCACAGCCTGGCCAAAGTCAGTGTTTCGCTCGACAACGTCTTGCTGGACGTCGGCTACGGTGACAACGCCGGGTGGACGACGCGCAAGGTGGTGTTCACGGCGCGCGGCACCAACATGGCTCTAAGACTTCAGAGTAATCTGCCCGGCACAATTGTGGACGCCGTTTCGCTCACGGAATTCCCGGCCGAGCTGAATTTCCTGCCGGAAGAATCCCTGGCCGCGCTCAACGGCGAGGATGCCTTCGGCACCTGGAGACTCGAAATTTGGGACACCCGGGCGGGTGCCACCAACAACAACCCGCAGTTGCTCGAATGGCTGCTCAACTTCCGGCTGGTCCCGCGCAATCCGCTGCCGATCATCTATCTCAATCACGGCATTCCGTATGCGGGCGCGTTGCCGGCCGGCGGCGTCCAGTATTTTGTCGTGGACGTGCCGCAGTGGGCGTTGCGGGCAACCAACGTCCTGCAAAATTCGTCCCTGCCGGTCACGGTGCTGTTCAACCAGACCAATTTCCCTGGCAATCAGGTCTTGATCGGCCCGAACGTGACCACGGGAACAACTGTCCTCACGACCAACACCATCCCGCCGCTTGTTATCGGCCAGCCGTATTATCTGGCCGTCACCAATGCCAACGCGCTCCCAGCCACGTTTTCGCTGGGCGTTTGGTTTGACCTTACCACTTTGGCGAATTGCCAACCCGTCACCAATGTCGTCGGCGTGGCCGGCATCCCGCGATATTTTCAGTTTGACGTGCCGGCCAACACTGTGCCGCCACGGGAAGCCACCTTCCGCCTGTCCGGGGCCGAGACCAATGTGACCGTCGTGCTGAGCCAGCACCTGCCGTTGCCGAACCTCGCTTACGCCGATTACATCAGCCAGCAGCCTTGTACGAACAACGAGATCATCCTCGTAATGACCAACAGCACGCCGTTCCCGCTTCAGACCAATCGCTGGTATGTCGGCGTTTTCAATACCGCTCCCACGAATGTGATCTTCACGGCTGAGGCATGTTACGACGCGAGCAATCCGATCTTGATTCCGCTCACGAACGCGGTGCCTTACGTGGCGGAGTTTACCAACCAGTTTGTGGCGCCGCCCGGGCCGCCGCGGGCGTTCTTCTTCACCTTCGAGATCACGAACTTCGTGGACGCGGTCTTGTTCGAGCTTTACGGGCTGTCCGGCGACGCCGACCTCGTTCTGGAGCGCGATGTGCCGCCCGGCATGGCGCCGTATTTCGCCCGAAGCTCCCGGACGGAAAGATGGGCCGAGCAGATCGTGCTTCGCACCAGCAACGAACTGCCCGACCTGCGCGGCAAATGGTATGTCGGCGTTTACAACAACGAGTTGACGAACGTTGCCTACACGATCCGCGCCGCCGTTCCCGCCAACGGACTGCTCGTGAGCGCACAGTCCATCGTGGTGACGAACAGCGCGTGGCCGCCTTCCAGCCGTCTGCTCTCGTGGAACGCGGTCGAAGGCGAACGTTATTTCGTTCAGTTTACGACCGGCGGCCCGAACGTGACAACCTTCGGCACCGTCGTCGCAACAACACCCTGCGCCACGATGGTCGTGCCGGACATTCCGGGGCGGACCTACCGGGTGGTTCAAGCGCCGCAATTCTCCAGCATCCCGCTGCCAGCTTACCGACCAATCACCAACAACGTCGCGCCGGGGCTGATCACCACTTACAGCGTGAATGTGCCTTCGTGGGCGAGCTTCGCCACGAACTCGCTTCTCTTTGCCAGTGGCCCGGTGAATGTCTGGTTCAACCAGAATGCGCCGCCGACTGGCTCGGGCACCGATGTCCCTTTACTCTCCGGTTCGACCCTAGGCGTGGTGACGCTCGCTACCAATGGCACGCCGCAATTGCTGCCCGGCCAGCCTTATTTCCTCGGGGTGGAAAACCTGGGCGCGGGGACCGTCAACTTTGCGTTGCAGGTGGATTTCAACTATACCCAGTTGTCCAACAACGCGCCGGTCACCAGCGTCGCCGATTCGCCCGCGCTGCCGCGTTACTTCTATTTCGACGTCTCCGCCAATGCCACGGCCGTCGCGTTTCAACTCTTCAACCTGAACGGAAACGCGAATCTCGTTGCCCGCAAGGGCCTGCCGCTGCCGACGCCCGCCAGCAACGATTACGGCAGTTTCAACGGCGGCAATGCCCGCGAGGACATCATCATCTTCACCACTTCCACGCCCGTGCCGCTCTCGGCCGGGCGCTGGTATCTCGGGGTCTTCGGCGCCAGCGCCGTGCCCGTCTCCTACACGATCCGCGCCCGGGAATTCACCAACGTGTTCCCGACGATCATCACGCTGACCAACGCGATCCCGTACTTCAACACCAACTCCGGCGCGGGCAATGCCACCGACTTCTACCGCTTCGTCGTCAGCACCAACGCCGCGCGGGCGCAATTCGAGATCAACGGACCGAGCGCGGACATGACGCTGGTGGCGCGGAAGGGATTGCCGCTGCCCGACCTGACGTTGTTCGATTACCTCAGCGCGAATCCGTCCACCAATGATGAACTGATTGTGTTGTTCACCAATTCCACGCCGGTGCCACTGTCCGCTGGCGATTGGTTCCTCGCAGCGATCAACGTTTCCGGCGGGCCGGCGACCTACGCGATCAAAGCCACAGAATGGCCGCTGACTGGCCGGCCCATCATCATCACCAACTCCTCCGTCATCACGAATAGCTTCTGCCTCACGTGGACCTCGCTGCCCGGCGTGCATTATCACGTGGAGGGGTTGACGTCCCTCAACAGTACCAACTGGGTCACCGTGTCGCCGATCATCACGGCCACCGATTATCTGACCACGTGGTGTCTGCCGCTGCCATCGCCGTACCACTTCTTCCGCGTCGTGGAAGGTTTGGGGCTGACTGCGGTCGTCCCGCCGTCCACCACGACCATTACCAGCATCACTCGAACAAACAACGGCGTGCTGTTGCGATGGAGCGGCCCGACCACCGCCACTTATCAAGTGCAATGGACGCCGACGCTTACGCCACCCGCCTGGACCACCATTCCTGGCAACGTCACCTCGGCCACCGGCCAGTTCCAATTCCTTGACGACGGTTCGCAGACGGGCGGGCTGGGGCCGACGCGCTTCTACCGGCTGCTCAAGTTGTAGCCGATGTCGGTCCTCGTTCTCGCCCTCAACCCGTGCATTGATGCCGAATGGCGGGTAGACGACGTGCAGTGGGAGGAAAAGAACAACGTCCACTCCGAACGCCGCTGGGCCGGCGGCAAAGGCATCAACGTCGCCCGCTGGCTCAAACATCTCGGTGGCAAACCGCAATTGTTTCTCCCCCTCGGCGGCAAGACCGGCGCGGAACTCGCTGGTTATCTCCGCGAAGAAAAAATCCCCGCGCACATCATCCGTCTGCGCGAACCCACTCGTGTCAACGTCATCATCACGACGGGAGCCGGACGGCAAATGCGTTTCAATCCCCTCGGCCCGAAACTTTCGCAGCACGAATGGCGCGAGGTTTTGAAAACGGTCGAGCGAAATCTCCGACAGCTCGGCGGGAAGAACGGACCCACCCCTGACCACTCCCAGGAGCGGAACAAACCAGCGCGCGTCCGACGTCAGTTCCCCTCCTCGGAGGGGTCAGGGGTGGGTCCTCTACTGATTCTCTCCGGCGGCCTGCCGCGCGGCGTGCCGGTCACGGCTTACACCCGGCTCATCCGCCTCGCGCGCCGCTTCGACGTGAAGACGTTGCTCGATTGCGACGGCCCGGCATTTGCGGCGGCGATCAAAGCGCATCCGTTTCTCGTGAAGCCAAACGAACACGAACTTGCCCAATGGTGGCGCAAGCCGCTGCGCTTGGAAGCGGAACTCGTCCGTGCCGCCCGCGCGTTGTCGGAGCAAACGCTCGGCTGGGTTTTGGTTTCACGCGGCGCGAAGCCCAGCCTGCTCGTCAATTGCGCGGAAGGATTTCAGTTTGCCGCCGCGCCGCCGCGCGCAAGACCGCGCAACACGGTCGGGGCCGGCGATGCGTTGCTCGCGGCGGTGGCGGGACAAATCGAGTTGGTTGCGCCGCCTCAAGCATGGCTGCGGTCGGGATTGGCGGTTGGGACCCTGGCCACGCAAAGTCAGCCGGGCTGTCTTCCGCCGCTCACTGCTTTGCGTCGCTGAAGCGCAGGCCGTGGCGGCCGCTTCCAGTTCCGGGTTCAGCGTTCCTGCATGCTCAGGGCCACTTGCCGGCGGAATTCCTCCCGGTTTGCGGCATCGTAGTAGTCCACCGGATTGTAGTCGTCCGTCAGCAACTGGCCCTGGTCCGGGTCCGCCCCTGCCACGGTCGCCCAAGCCTCGCGCACGCCGTCCCGGCAGGATTCATGCACATCGGATAGTTGGGGCGGCCCCTTTAGTGCCATTTCCTCCTGATCCGATGCGGCGAAGAAGATGTTTCCGTTGCCGGAGGTGTGAATCCGGACACTGCGAAACACGGCTTTGAGGGTTTTGTCCAGGGACGCCGTAAAAAAATCCCTGCCCGTCTCGGTATCGCCAAAGGTGTTGATCACGAGCACCCCGCCGGGTTTGAGCACCCGCCGCATCGCGGCGAACGCTTCGCGCGACATCAGATGTGACGGCACGGAATCCCCGAGGAACGCGTCGAGCACGATGACGTCATATCGCCTGGTGGAGCGATTCACGAAGTGGCGGCCGTCGTCAATGGTAAGCTGCAACCGCTCCAGTTCGAGGTCGAAGTAGCGCTGCGCGAGCGGGACGACCGCGTGATTGATTTCCGCCACGTCCACCCGCGCGCCTTCGCGGGCGAATTGCATCGGCACGATGCCCACGCCGAGGCCAATGCAGAGCACATCCGCGATGTTCGTCCGGTAGCCGCGCGCCAGTGCGTGGAGCATGTACGTGAACAGGGAGACGCTCTTTTTCGATCCGGCATCGTACGTGTTTTGCATGAGATAATCATTCAGGTAAAAACGTAGCGCGCTGCTGTTCGCCTGGAACACTTGAAGACGTCCGAAATTCGAATTCGCGCGATAGACCTCATGCCATCTGGAGCCGGCGACCGGCCGGTCCATCGCCACGCCCGTCCCGCCGAGCAACCCGGCGACGATCATTCCACTCACAACCGCTGCGGGTGAAATCTGCCTCCGTCCCCAGCCAAAAAAATATCCGGCCGCTACGGCAGTGAGCGCGCCGGAGGTGACGAACATGGTGACCGAGTTCGGAAGAAACGGGATCAACACATAGCCGATCAGCACTGTGCCCGCGAAACTGCCCAGAGTGCTGATGGCCGTGAGCCGCCCGACGTTCCCGCCGACGCCGGCAACGGCGACGGTCAGCACGCGCACGAAAAACGGCCCGACCATGGCCAGCAGGGCCAGCGGCACGAAGAACAGGAACGTGGAGGCCAGCAACGAACCAACCGCCAGTTTGAAATCCAGGCACCAATTGGCCACCGGTCCCACGACCAGCACGGTAAAACCGAGATATACGGCTGCGCTCAGCACCGCCCAGTAAAGCCGGCTCAATCGCGGGGAACGATCCACGAGCCGGCCGCCTACGTAGTAACCGGTCGCCAGCGCCACCAGCGTCACGGCGATTTGCGCGGTCCAGACGAAGTGCGATGTGCCGACGTGCGGCGCGAGCATCTTGGCGCCGAGTATTTCCACGATCATCACGGCGGCGCCCGTCACTGCGGCCGTGAAATACAGGTATCGGCGCAATCCCGGGGAAAGCGGCGCGACTTCGGCAGACACACGTTGGCTTTTCACACGGTCTTTCTACTTTCGAAGTCGGGAGTGAAGCAAGGAACAAGCGAGGGA
>CAZNOE010000143.1:0-10767 GCA_964574525.1 uncultured Bifidobacteriaceae bacterium | reverse complement strand
TCCTCCCCCCGCTAAATAGTCAAAATCCCTCGCCAGTAGCGAAAGTCGGGTTAGCTTGCTTCACTCCGCCGCCGAAACCGTTACCCCCGAGCGCGACGCAAAACTCAAAGAGTTGAAGCAACTCATCGAGCGCAAGGTCAAAGAACCCACCACAAACAAACGTGGCGAGTTGAACAAAAAGGTGCTTGTATTCACCGCGTTCGCGGACACCGCCGCCTACTTGTTCGACTCGTTACATGCCTGGGCGCACAAGGAACTTGGCATTCACATCGCGTTGGTCACGGGCGGCGGGGGCAACCACACCACGTTCGGCAAATTGGACTTCAATCAAATCCTCACCAATTTTTCGCCACGCTCAAAAAACCGCGACAAGATAGAGTCCATGCCCAAGGACGGTGAAATTGATTTACTCATCGCCACGGACTGCATTTCCGAGGGCCAAAATCTCCAGGACTGCGACCTTCTCATCAATTATGACATCCACTGGAATCCCGTCCGTATCATCCAACGCTTCGGGCGCATTGATCGTATTGGCAGCGTGAACCACACTGTCCAGTTGGTGAACTTCTGGCCGACTCAAGACCTCGACAAATACGTCAATCTCAAGAACCGCGTCGAGGCGCGCATGGCGCTGGTGGACATCGCCGCCACCTTTGAGGACAACCTCCTCAAGAATGAGGAAATCGAGGAAATCATCCACGAGGACATGCGTTACCGGGACAAGCAACTTCTCCGGTTGCGCGAGGAAGTCCTTGATCTCGAAGATTTCAGCGAGAGCGTCGCCCTGAACGAATTCACGCTGGACGATTTCCGTATCGAATTGGCCAAATACATCGAAGCCAACCGCAAGTTGCTCGAAGACGCGCCGCTCGGTTTATACGGCGTTGTGCCGCCGCACCCCGAACAAAAGGTCATCACGCCCGGCGTTGTTTTCTGCTTCAAACAAAAGGGCGACGTATCCAGCGGCGAAACCGTCAATCCGCTCCAGCCTTACTATCTGGTTTACGTCTTGAAAGACGGCACGGTGCGTTTCTCGTTCGCGCAGCCAAAGCAGATCCTGGAAATCTACCGGCTGCTTTGCTCCGGCAAAGCGGCGGCCTACGAACAACTCTGCCAGTTGTTCGACACCGAGACGAACAACGGCGCGGACATGAGCCTCTACAACAAACTGCTTGATGCGGCGGTTGAATCCATCGCCCGAACTTTCCAAAGGCGCGTCGCGGCGGGCCTGCAAACCGGACGCGACTTCGTCATCCCGAACCAGTCCGAACAGGCGCGGGAGACAACAGACTTTGAACTCATCACCTGGCTCGTCATCAAAGCGCCATGAAACGAAAAGCCGCTGCCAAAACCAAAACTCTCACCAGTGGTGAGACAATTGCCCGCTCTGGCAAAACTCGCAGCACTGCTGCGACAATTGCCACCGCGCCGCACGAACCGGCATTTCGCGAAGTGCTTGCGCTCATTGTCCGCGCTCGGGAGCATGCGTATCAGGCCGTCAACACCGGGTTGATTGACCTTTACTGGCAGGTGGGCCAATACATCAGCCGCAAGTTGGAAACTGCGGCGTGGGGCGAGGGAGTGGTGGATGAACTGGCGCGATACATCGTCCGGCATGAACGCGAACTCAAGGGCTTCACCCGTGCGAGCTTGTTTCGGATGCGGCAATTTTATGAGACTTACGGCTCGGATGCAAAAGTCGCACCACTGGTGCGACTTTTGTCCTGGTCGCACAACCTCCTGATTTTGGCCCGGTGCAAACGCCCCGAAGAAAGGGAATTCTATCTTCGACTCGCCTGTCGTGAACGCTGGGGAAGACGCGAACTCGAACGCCAGCTCAAAGGCGCTCTGTTTGAGCGCGCCGTTCTCTGCCCGCCAAAAGTGTCACCGCTGGTGACACAAATCCACCCCGCTGCTGAATCGATCTTCAAAGACACCTACTTGCTCGATTTCCTTAATCTGGCGGATGACCACTCCGAGTCAGACCTTCAGCGTGCTCTGGTCGCAAAGCTGAAACGCTTCCTCATCGAACTGGGCCGCGACTTCGCCTTCGTCGGCGAGCAATACCTGCTGCAAGTCGGCGGCAAGGACTTCCGCCTCGACCTGCTGTTCTACCACCGCGCATTGCAATGCCTTGTGGCCCTCGACCTGAAGGTTGACGAATTTCAACCCGAACATCTTGGCAAAATGGAATTCTACCTCGAAGCCCTGGACCGCGATGTGCGCAAACCGCACGAACGCCCCTCCATCGGCGTGCTGCTGTGCGCCACCAAGGACAACGAAGTCGTTGAGTATTCGTTGAGCCGCTCCCTTTCCCCCGCCCTCATCGCCGAATACCAGACCGCGTTGCCGGACAAAAAACTCCTTCAGCGCAAGCTCCATGAGTTTTATCAACTGGCCGCGCCCGGCTTGGAAGCGGCGCAATCGAAACCGCGCAGACCCCGCAAGCCGTGAACGAGTTTCGGACCAAACAGAGAATCGTCGTCATCCAAAGGACGCGGCGAGGGATTCTCCCTCTCCCCAGCGGACGGGGAGAGGGCTGGAGTGATGGGCTTTCGTGTGTTTCGTGTGTTTCGTGGTTCAATCCTCGGTTCTGCCCATGAGCGATCTCGAAACCAAGCAGGCCATTGCCAAATCGCTCGCGGGTTTCGTGGACCAGCCGCTCCCCGCCGCCGCCACCGCGCTCTTTGAATCGCTCGGCTACAAGAGCCAGAAGCGCATCGCGCTCAATCCGAACACGCCCGAAACATTCGTCGCCACGTTCGCCAAAGAGAAGCCGCTGAACTCCGATCACGCGCTTCTCGCCGACTGGCAATCCGTGGATTTCCTTTTCCAACTCACGGACGATGAAGTCCACGCCGCCGCTGCGGGCAACCAGCAATTCCTTTTCGACAGCAAAGGCAAATGGAACGGCGCGGCGATAGAATCGTATCTGTTCTTCGCCATCACGCTCGCCAAGCCGCACTATACGCGCACCGAACTTTCCGGCATCACCCGCGCCGTGAACCGCTTGTTCCCCATGCCCGCGATGCTCCTGTTCCGGCACGGCGAAACGCTTACGCTCGCCGTCATCAATCGCCGGTTGCACAAGCGCGACGAGTCCAAAGACGTGCTGGAAAAAGTCACGCTCATCAAAGACATCCGCTTCGCCAATCCGAACCGCGCCCACATCGAAATCCTTTTTGACCTCTCGTTCGACGCGCTCCGCGAAAAGCACGACTTCGCCAACTTCGTCGCGCTTCATCGCGCGTGGCAGGAAACGCTCGACATCCAGGCGCTGAACAAACGCTTCTTCATCGAAGTCCGAAACTGGTTTTATTGGGCACGGCTTCACGCCCGCTTCCCGGACGGCGCGAAGAAGGATGCCGACAAGCGGCACTCCGAAGCTCTCATCCGCTTGCTCACGCGGATGATTTTCATCTGGTTTCTCCGGGAGAAGCGCTTCATCGCGGGCGAGCTTTTCGCCGAACGCACGCTCGAAAGTATGATGAGTGGGTGGCGTGCGGATGACTGCGAAAAGGACAAACAAGGCCGCTACTACAAAGCCATCCTGCAAAATCTTTTCTTCGCCACGCTCAACTCACCCATTGAAGAACGAAAGTTCCGTACCGCTCGCTCGTATCAGGGCAAGAACAAGCACTAGGGCGACCAGCGCTACTTCCGCCACGTCGCGTTGTTTCAAGAGAAAGCGCCCGTCGAAGACCTCTACAAAAGCATCCCGTTCCTCAACGGCGGTCTGTTTGAAATGCTCGACGAAATTCCCGGACGCGGCGATGACAGCATCACGGAAGAAAAGCGCGTGGATGGATTTTCCGATGTGGCCGACAAGCAACCGCTTGTCCCCGACTTCCTGTTTTTTGGTGACGAACGCCGCGTGCCCGAACTTTCAGCGCTCTTGGGCGAATCCGCCGCGCCCAAAGCGCGCGGACTCATCAAAATCTTCCGGGACTACAAATTCACCATCGAGGAAAACACGCCGCTGGAACAGGACATCGCCCTTGATCCTGAATTGCTGGGCCGCGCCTTCGAGAACCTTCTCGCTGCCGTCAACCCGGAAACCGGCACGGTCGCCCGCAAATCCACCGGCTCGTTCTACACCCCGCGCGAGGAAGTCAATTACATGGTCGAGGAAGCACTCACTCGCTGCCTGTTCTCAATCCTTGGCGGGCACAAGAAACCGCTGCCCAATCTGGAAGCACGACTGCGCGAACTCATTTCCGCCGAAAAGGAGTCCCACAGTTTCAGCGACGCCGAGGCCGACGCCATTGTTGCCGTCATCAGCCGGCTGCGCATTCTCGACATCGCCTGTGGTTCAGGCGCGTTCCCGATGGGACTGCTCCAACGCCTTGTCCACGTTCTCCACAAACTCGACCCCGGCAACGTGCGCTGGAAAGCCGCCAAACTCGCCACGCTCCCGCAGGAAATGCGCGAAAAGGCCGAAACCGTTTTCCGCGAGGAATCATTCGACTACACTCGCAAACTCGAACTCATCAAGGACTGCATCCACGGCGTTGACATCCAGCCCGCCGCCATTCAAATCAGCAAGCTGCGATTCTTCCTCTCGCTCGTCATTGAGCAGAACGACCCGCGCCACGTCCGCCCGTTGCCGAATCTCGAAACCAAATTCGTCTGCGCCAACTCGCTCCTGGGTCTGCCACGTCCCGAAGGTTGGGAACTTTTCCAACACCAGATCGAGCCGCACGAACGCGCCTTGCTCGACGTGCGCGCCCGCTACTTCTTCGCTCAAAATCAGGACGAGAAAGATGCCTGCCGCGCCGAAGATTTGAAGCTGCGGCGGAAATTAAGCGAGTTCATCGAAGGTATCGGTGGCAGCGCGGCTCACGAACTTGCCTCCGCCGTGGCCGGCTGGAATCCTTACAAGCCCGACCGCGTCGCCGGTTACTTTGATCCGGAATCCATGTTCGGCGTCCGCGATGGCTTCGACATCACCATCGGCAATCCGCCTTACGTCCGCGCCGACGAGCAATCCGAGTGGAATCAACGCCAGCGCTCACAGATCACCGCCAGCGAACAATATGAAACGCTTTGGGAAAAGTGGGATTTGTTTGTCCCGTTCATCGAACGCGCATACAAGCTGCTCAAGCCTGGCGGCGTCACCACGCTCATCGTCTCGGATGCCTTCTGCCACTCCAAATACGCGCAGAAGCCGCAGAACTGGTTTCTGAAAAACGCCCGCATCCTCCGCCTCGATTTTTGCACTGACTTGGAAATCTTTGAGGCTGCCGTCCACAACCTCATCTATTTCTTCCAGCGCGCCGACGGCACGCAGCACAAACCCGAACGCCGCGTCCATGTTAAGACGTTTGGCAATGTCGTTACACTCCCGAGCGACGAGCAGGCGAAAATAACCTATCGAGTGTTTTTCCCGGAGGATAAGGCGAAGCAATCGCTGACGTGTTCCTCTGTGCAATTGAACAGCATTTGCTACATCAGCAAGGGCATGGTCGTTCACGCCGACGAGAAGGAAGCTCGCGGAGCTTTTGAGTTACAAAACCTCGTTTCGGACTGCAAAGACGCTAAGCATCCGAAGCCATTTGTCGAAGGCAAACATCTCGAACGCTGGCTTCCTGCCGACCGAAAGTGGCTTGAGTGGGGGACGGCGCGCGCACCAGCGCTTTTCAGTCGTCCGACGTTTCCGCAAATCTACACCGTTCCTGAAAAGCTCATTTCCGTGGATATGGCTGCGGGTGTCGAGAAGTTGCGTGTGGTTTACGATGATCAGCAGCTTCTCCACAATCATTCCGCGTGGTCGTTTGTTCCGTGGCACTCGTTGCATGGCGTGCGGAACAATTCTTTGAAGAAGGCAGCCCGCTACATTGGCGAGAAGCCGCCGCGTCCCGACCTGCCGAAGCGCGAGGAACTGGAGGCCACCAGTCGCCGCTTCGCCGCGAAGTATTTGATCGGCGTGATGAACTCATCCGCCGCACGCGATTTTCTCCGCGCGAACCGCCGCAGCAACATCCACCTTTACCCCGACGACTGGAAAAAGCTCCCCATCCCCGACGTGCCGCCCGCGCAGCAACAGCCCATCGTCGCCCTTGTGGACCAAATCCTCACCGCCAAACGCGCCAACTCTGACGCAGACATCAGCGCCTTGGAAGCTGAACTGGACACGCAGATAAACGCCCTTTACGGCATAGCGGCATCGTCGTCGTCGTCATCGCCGTTGTCACCATCGGCGACAGCGTCAGCACCCGCAGCACCATTCCCCAAGACGAAGCGCACAGAGGCGGGGATGAAGGAATTGCTTCGCGGCCACATCGTTCCCAAACTGACCGCCCAAGCGCCTTACTTCAGCATCGAGCTAGTGCGCGCCGAACTTGAAGCCGCGCGTTGTCCGCTCGAACCGGCCACACTCAACAGCTATCTGCACGAGTTGACCGAAGCTCATTTCATTTACGACGCCGGGCGCGGCTGGTATTCCAATCTGGACACGCCGTTCAAACTGAACCGTGAGCCGGTTTCCAGTCTGGTTCAATTATTGAACAAGACTTTTCCGCTGCTTGAGTTCTCCTGTTGGTCCACCGCGCAGATCGCCAGTTACGGCCACCACCTGCTGGCGAAGTTCGTTTCGTTCGTTCACACGGAGCGTGATTCCATGGAAAGCGTGTTCGAGTTCCTGCGCGACAAAGGTTTCGACGCGCACCTGAATCCCCGTGGAGCGGCGGCCAGCCAGTTCACCGTCCGCGAACGAACCGTCGTAGTGCGTCCCAGGGTGACGACCCAGCCTGCCGAGGAGCATTTCGTCACGGTCGAAGGGTTGCTGGTGGATTTGTTCATTGAGAGTCGCGACCTGCATCTCGTGGATGGCAGCGAGTATTTCCAGGTTTTCAGCAATCTGACGCGAACGGGCCGGATTTCGATGGGCCGTTTGGCCGAGTATGCCGGAAAGCGAAAGCCAGCCACGGCGGATTTGCTGAAATCAATTACCAGAGAGTTTTCAGAAAATCCTCAGTTAATTGATTCCAAGGCGACAACCCCTTGATTTCATGCTTCAACCTCGATGCTTTACAGCGCAGTGGTTGAAGCAGCAGGCGGAGGCCATCGGCTCGCGAAACCCGGTGATGCTCGAGCAGGCAATTGTCGCCCTGCAACTCCTGGGTCACTTGGCTGAAAGCGGGTTGCCAATCCAGTTCAAGGGCGGAACGAGTCTGCTCCTGCGCCTGAATCCCATCCGGCGGCTGTCCAATGACGTGGACATCCTCACGCAGGCGAAACCAGAGGAGTTGGTCGCTGTGCTGGAGCAAGTGAGCAAGCTCGCGCCACTGACCGGTCAGGAACACGACGCCCAGCGCGACAAGGAACTGCCGCCGAAAAAACATTTTAGATTCCATTACCCATCGGTGATTGAGCCGAAGACCGACCATGTGTTGCTCGACGTGTTGTTCGAGCCGGAAGTCGCGCCGAACTGCGAGCCGGTCATCATCGTCACGCCTTTCATCACGCCCGAACGCGAAGTGCGCGTGGCCGTGCCGACGGTGAACAGTCTGCTCGGCGACAAACTCACGGCTTTCGCGCCGCGCACCATCGGCATCCTTTATGATCCGAAACGCAAGACGGACATCGTGAAACAACTTTTCGATGTCGGAGTTCTGTTCGACGCCGCCACGGATTTGAACGTGGCCGCTGAAGTTTATGCCGCGACCCACGCCCGGCAGCTTGTTTATCGCAACAAGACGTTCACAATCACCGACACGCTGAACGATTCGATTGAAGCGGGATTACTTTACAGCCAGCTTGAATTGCGAGGCGGCACGAAAACAGAGCACGGACTTTTCTTGCAGGACGGCGTGACAGGATTGCAGAACCATCTTGTGAACCAGCCGTTTCGCCGTGATGAAGCTCGAATTGCCGCCGCCAAAGCCGCCTGTGTCGCCGCGTGGATTCAGCGGCGTCCAGCAAACGTGACCATTCAGCAATTGCGCTTTCAGTCTGAACACATCGCAGAGTTGCGCGACCTGCAAATCCAAGCGCCGTGGACGCCGCTGACCCGGCTCAAAGGCGGCAACCCGGAGGCGTTTCATTACTGGTATCACGCGCAGAAAATCTTGAACGGTTGAGGCGTCGCAAAACGGTTAGCGCCGTTTCCACGCGCATCAAAAAACGGGCCGCGCCCGTGGAGCGCGGCCTGATGCACCTGCCACACATGGTGGCCGTGCTGGAATGGCAACCCCCGCCGAAACGGGGGCAGAGCTCCTGCCGCACATGGCGGCTGAGTTGACCGCAGTGAATCAGATGCAAAGCGCAAAGACAAGTCCGCGTCATTGGCTGGTGAAATTCGCGCCCTTCCGCACTCCGTGGGCGGAGATCGTCAAGCGGGGCACATTCACCTTGCGCGGCGTCCGCAGTCCCGCCGCTCGCAAACACCTTTCAGAAATGCGGGTCGGTGACGCTGTGCTTTACTATCACAGCCAGCAAGAGTTGGCAGTCGTCGGAGTCATGGAAGTCACGCGTGAAGCCTATCCCGATCCGACAAGCGCCGACCCGCAATGGCTTACGTGCGATTTTGCGCCGGTAAAAACACTGGCGCGCCCTGTGGCTTTGGACACAATCAAAGCGGATTCGCGCCTGGCGACACTCGCGTTGGTTCGCCAACCTCGCCTCGCCATCATGCCACTCACAACTGAACAATTTGTCATCCTCGTGAACGACTCTGCCAGCTAACGAAAGGAAAATTTCATGCCTCGACTTCACAAATACCGCGAACGCAACGCCTGCTCACGCCCGACGGCGAACGCAAGTTGACCGCCGCCGGCATTGCCCCCGGAGCGCAATTCCAGCGCGCCCTGTTGCTGGACCTCTACCGCACCGGCGACGCCTTCACCCACGGCAGCGGTGTTGACGATCCAACGTTGGTGAACCAGTTGGAAATGGATTTCGCCAACGACCCCGACCCCGAAACGGCGTTCCCCGCTTGTGACGTTTGCCGGAGCGTCAACGACCTCCATCTTACGCTCACTGGCACCGCGATTGACCTCGTCGCCCAACTCCAATGCGCCGCCTGCCGCGCCATTCCAGCCGCCCGGCCCGACACTAGCATCCCGGTCGCGTTGCTTTCCCGGCCAATTTTCTCGCGCCTCTTCCAGATGAAACCCGTGACGCAAAAAGGGAAGAACGTCACGCAGTTTGAGGAATTGCTCCGCACCGAGCTTGAATCCAAATGGGAAGCCCACCGCAAACGCCGTGGCGCATCCCAAACATCGTTGTTCAATCCCGGCCCAAGTGATGGCCTCAATCTTTGATCAGCGCCGCCCGCCACTGCCACTCTGAAACAAAGTCAGCAAGCTCGGATTGATTGCTTCTAGGGTGCAGTCTCGCCTCTCGCCCTTGACGTTCGGTGATTCTCCTCCTATCGGGGCTTTCCGTTTCTGTCAGACCTCCAACCTATCCGGCGCACTGCTTTTTGCCTTTAGCCTCTCGCGCCGGCAGCGCACGGGAAACTTCGTTTCCTTCACCGTCCGAAGCCTGGAAAAATCGCAGAAGTTCGGAACGACAGCTACCGATCTGAGCGAAAGACGTTCAAATTGCGGACGTGAGTGCGGACAATGGATTCCAATTCTCCGTATTGGACTGACTGGTTGCTCTCAATCTTATCCAGTATCAGGAGCGTGGCTTCCGCCAAACCAGAAATTAATTCCCTGTGTTGGTCAACACCAACGGCCTCACCTTCAAGCGCTGCCGAGATTTCAGTGAACACTTGCTTCAACACGAAAAAGGCAAGGACATGCGGAGTGTCTTGTGCAAGCGCATTGCACTCGACAACTATCTTGTCGAGGTTTTCTTCGTGAAGCCCCCCTCGAATCAACTCACGCAGGGACGCAATCCGCTGGCTGATGTGACTTGGCATCCGGCAGTATCAGTTCATCACGCACAAACGCCGATACGACACGATGGCCCATTGCTTCAATCTTCTCGCGACCGCCTTGTTGCCGATCAACGAGCACCGCCACAAATGCCACCTTTCCACCCTCGTTTTCCACCGCCTTGATCGCACTGATTGTCGAATCGCCGCGAGTCACCACGTCATCAATCACGACAACCGTGTCACCTCGCTTAAAGTTTCCTTCAATCAGTTTCGTCTGCCCGTGACTTTTCGGCGTCTTTCGCACGATGAACGTCTGCAACGGCGGAGTGTCATTGGCCGAGAACGAGTACATCCCAACGGCAAGAGCGATTGGGTCAGCCCCCATGGTCAAACCTCCAACCGCGTTGATTTCGACACCCTCCGCTGAAGCTTCGCTTCGTATTAGCGAGTGCATCACCTGCCCCACCAGCCACGCGCCCTCTGGGTCGAGAGTCGTCAATTTGCAGTCAACGTAGTACGTGCTCCGCACGCCGGACGATAAAACGAAGTCTCCATGAAAAATGGACTTCGCCCGCAAATAGGAAAGCAACTTCGATTTGGCTTTTGGATTTGTCAGCATGGCTCTCTAGTTAACTTTTTGTTCTTCCTGACGGAAATCAATTGTTGTTTTTCTTTTCCACAGCCTATTGACACCGCTTACCCCTGCAGATTGGGCTTTTACAAAGTTGCGCCTCTATATGAAGTGGCTGTCATTAACCTGTCAATAAGAACATTTCTTGCCTGCCGACAGAACAGGGCGGGCAGCGAACCGGGAGGGAGCGTAAGCGGTCAACCCCTCCATTGGCACTCCACCATTCCGTCACTCCAACGGGGAAGGTGGGAGAATTGGTGCCCACGACAGGACTTGAACCTGTACGGTGTTACCCACTAGAACCTGAATC
>CAZNOE010000142.1:5747-10786 GCA_964574525.1 uncultured Bifidobacteriaceae bacterium | reverse complement strand
ACGCCGGTGGGTTTCAAATACATCGGCGCGTTGATGGAGAGCGAGCCGATCATCGTCGGCGGCGAGGAGTCCGGCGGGTTGAGTGTGAAGGGTCATGTGCCGGAGAAGGATGGCATCCTTGCGTGCCTGTTGATGGCCGAACTTGTAGCAACAGAGCGAAAATCTCTGGGCGAGATCTTGAAAGTATTGACGAAACAGACCGGCGAATTTTACACGGACCGCATCAACATCCCGATTCAGCCAGAGAGCAAGGAAGCGATCATGACCAAGCTGGGCGCGGGGCTTGACAGCATCGGCCCGTTCAAAGTCGAGAAGTTCGTCACGACCGATGGGTTCAAATTTCTGCTGCCGAACCAGGAGTGGGTCGCGTTTCGTGCGAGCGGTACTGAGCCGCTATTCCGCTGTTACATTGAGGCGAAGTCAGCGGGGAATCTGAAGAAGCTTCGCGACGCGTGCAAGGCGTTACTGGCCGCCCGAAGTTAGTAGCTCAGGCATCTCTGCCTGAGAAAGTAGCGCAGGCTTCCAGCCTGCGGTGTGGCGCCGGCTCAGACTTCAACGAACAGGCTGGAAGCCTGTTCTACGTCACAGACAAGATGTCTGTGCTACTACGCGGCGTCAGGCGACCGTAATGTCTTTGTCGAGATAAACATCCTGAATCGCGTTAAGCAGTTCGACGCCTTCCTTGAGCGGACGCTGAAACGCCTTGCGCCCGGAAATAAGTCCCGTTCCGCCCGCGCGTTTGTTGATGACCGCGGTCTTTACCGCAGCCTCAAGATCGCCTTTGCCTTTGGATTCGCCGCCGGAATTGATCAAGCCGGAGCGGCCCATGTAACAGTTCACGACCTGATAACGGCAGAGATCAATCGGATGATCGCTCGTCAGTTCTGTGTAAACCTTGTCGTGCGTCTTGCCGTATTTCTCGAATGCTTTGTAGCCGCCGTTGTTCTCCGGAAGTTTCTGCTTGATGATGTCGGCCTCAATCGTGACACCGAGATGATTGGCCTGGGCAGTGAGATCCGCACTCACGTGATAGTCCTTGTCCTTCGTCTTGAATGCATTGTTGCGCAAGTAACACCAGAGCACCGTGGCTAGTCCCAAATCGTGCGCCCGCTTGAAGGCCACACTGGTCTCTACGATCTGCCGGGTGGATTCGGGTGAGCCAAAATAAATTGTCGCCCCCACCGCGGCCGCGCCCATGTTCCAAGCTTGTTCCACCTGACCAAAATAAACCTGGTCGAATTTGTTCGGGTAGGTCATCAGCTCATTGTGGTTGAGCTTTACGAGGAACGGAATCTTGTGCGCGTATTTTCGTGACACCGAGCCGAGCACGCCGAGGGTTGAGGCGACAGCGTTGCAGCCGCCTTCGACGGCGAGTTTTACGATGTTTTCAGGATCAAAATAATCGGGGTTCGGCGCGAAGCTGGCGCCTGCCGAGTGTTCGATTCCTTGATCCACCGGCAGGATGGACAGATAACCGGTGCGGCCGAGCCGGCCGTTGTTGAACATCCACTGCAAGCTGCGCAACACCTGCGAATTCCGGTCAGTAGCCGCGTAAACGCGGTCAACGAAATCTGGTCCCGGCAGGTGGAGTTTTTCCTTCGGTACGGTCTTGCATTTATGTTCCAACAGAAGCTTGGCGGAATCACCAAGGAGTTTTTCGATCTTCGTGCTCATAGTTCTATTTCAATTCCATTCCAGTGCGGTTGTTCATTCAACGCTCAACGTAAAATAATCCATTTGACCTGTCGTTGAGCGACGCAAAGCTCTCTTTTGTCGCAGGGAAAGTAAAGGCCGACTGCCCGTCGGGCTTCTTCGTTTTTGGCGTTATGTCACCGGATTTTGCCGGAGCTTTCCGCAGATTGAAGGCGGAGGACCCGCCGGGCTGACCTGCCAGAGTTCGTGTTTCTCCCGAGGCTAAGGCACGAGCGTCGCGCGGTAAAACCGTTGAGGCCGGTTAGTTGCCGGGTCGGCGATTGCAATCGTCTCTCCACCCGCGCGCAGGGTTGCCAGTATCGTCCAGGTCGGGTCCGCAAGGTTGTCTTTGAACTCAATCCGGTAGGTGCGACCCGGGATGGCCGGAATGTTGAATGAAATGTTTCCATCCGGTAAAAGTTTTGGGCTGTCAATGTTCGGACTTGGCGGCGCACCAATTTGATTTGCATGGCGCGGCGTCCAGTTGGGCATGGAATAAAGTGCGTTGATGTCCCCGTCCGGATGGAAGCCTTGACTGACGTTCTGCGTCTGCGGGCCGAAATTGACGATGTGTTGGGGCACGAGGTTGGTCGAATATAGCGCGATGGCTTCGCCGGCGGCGTTGAGCTGGAACGCGGCGTGGAGGTTGCCGTTGGTGTCCAATCCGTTTTGCGCAACCTGATCGTCAGCCCACACCAACAGGAAGCCGCGAGCGGGAATCACCGTGCCCTGCGGAATTTGCCACGCGGCGGGGACTGACAAATCATCCGTCAGGTAAAAACCTGAGATGTCCACGGGCACAAAGTTCGGGTTGAACAATTCAAACCAATCCTGAAAAGCACCATCCAACGGGTCGGGGTATCCACCGGGGCCGCCGTTCGAGGCCATCCATTCGTTGATCAGCACCGGCGCGGGCGCGAGCAATCCATAGTTGGTGACGGTGATGGTATCCGTCGCGTTGCTGACTGGATTCCCATTTTTGTCAACGCCTTGGACCGACAACAAATTCGTGACCACCGGAAGAGGCACGACCAGCGACCAGTTCGTTACGCTCGTCCAAGTGACCGGATACAAAACGCCGTTGACGAGCATATCTTTGACGGTGAGGGGCGCGGTGCCGCCGAGAGTCACCGGCGAATTGGTGACCGCGAAATTATTTCCCCCATTGTTGGTGATGGCGAATGACGCGTTCGTGGGCAATTGGCTGCGGACGTACGCGGCGCGTTGTGCGAGGAAATTTACTGCCCCGCTCCAGTTTTGGCCGAGCATGCCGGCGTAGTGCGACGCCCATTGTCCCATGTATGCCGAGTTGCCGGTGATGTCCGTCAAATCCATCAAGTGCCAGTAATAGCGCCGCAAATTGTCGGGAATGGTCGTGATCAGCTTGTAGGTGTTGGCCGAAGCCGTGCCGGGGAGCGGCTGACTCACGGACGCGGAGAATGAAAAATCCATGTCCCACAGAAACGCCATGGCCTTGTTGTCTCCTGGCCGGAAGTAAATGATGAAATTGTGCGAGTTGCCGTAGGTGTAGATATCGTTCCCGCCGATCAAGCTGATAAAAGCCACCGCGCGCATCCATTCATCCACGTCCATTAACTGCCGCATCTGCGAGTTAAGCGCCGGGCCGGTCAGGCTGAAGGCTTTGGCCAGTCCAATCATCGGCGAGTAATTGTCGGTCGCGACATGATTCTCTTTGAGGAGCGTCCAGCGATACGGTTCGGCAGTGTTGCCGAGGTTCTTGATGTCCGTTCCGAGAACGGAGTCCGGTTGGGGAAGTTTTCGCGACTGAGGAGTCCCGTCCACGGTCGTTGTCGGGTAGTAAATCAACTCCAGTTTGTACATTTCGCCGTCCGAGCCGCTCGCATATTGCGAATCGAGAAAAACATCGCCATACTTCGCCATGAGGAGAATGGCCGTGCCGTCCTCAGCACTGCGCGGCGCGAAGAACTGCACCAAATCATCATACATGCCCGGCAGCCCGCCGGCTTTGTTGATGGCGTGCTTGAGGAGCATTTCGTCTTGCTTGCCGCCAATCCCCGAATAGCCGCCCGACGGATCCACGGTGAGACGGTCATGAACGCCGCGATACAATTGCTCCGTCGGCAGCTCGATGCTGAAACCGCGACGCAAAGCAACATCGCGCGCGCGCTCGCTGCCTTGCAGATGAATGCCTGCGTCGTAAAACGCGCGGCTCTCGTCCGCGATAATGGTGCAGCCCAGCCGCTCATTGCTCATCACGTTCGTCGAAGCGTGCATGAAGGCGGTATCCGCCGGCGTCATCAGGATGCGGATTGTGTGCAAGCGCGGCAGCAATGCCTGACCGCCCACGGCGTAGAGCGCACGCGAATTTGTGCCGCCGGCAGGATAAGTGGATTTCACGCCCAGCCCGTCAGTGGCTTCCACGCAAAACTGCACGACGCTTAAAGAGGCTTGTGCGGGAATCGTGCCTTGCAGATTCACCAATGGCGATGGATTCAGCGTTAGCGTACTGTTTTGCCATGCCCCGCCGTTCACGGAATAAAAAAGTTTCGCCGACGCGACATTGTTTGCATCGGAAGCAGTCACGGAAACAGTGACTGCATTCGTCGCTGTCGGAACGACCGGTGTGTGCTGAAGATTGACGAACGTCGGGCCGATATTCGTTTCATAGCGTGAATTGCGTGCTCCGGGCGTGCCGCCTGAAGTTGGCACAACCAGGTCAGTCGTGCGCGCCAGGCGATTGAAATACAACCGCGTGTTCAGCTTGTTGCAGCCCGCAAGCCATTTTGCACGAAACGAGATTTCGTATTGCAGGCCGTTCGTCAGCGGCAGGTTGTTAGTGAGTGTGGTCTCGACGTGGTTGTGCATGTGTTCGGCGTCGCCGTCCGTCACGAGATGGAGCACATGGTTCGCGGCATTTGACGGGTCAGCGATGACATCCGCGTGACGATGGTTGCCGAGGAATCGCCATGAGTTTGAACCGTTTTCAAACGAGCCGTTCTGTAATAGTTGTTTGTGCGCGCCGCTGGGACTTTCGATCACGCTGAAATCATCGAGCAATACATCGCCCGCGCCCAGCAGGCCGAAGACAAATTCCTTCCAGGTCGTCGGGCTGGCGGCAGTCTCTGTCGCATTCGTGCCGCTGTAGGTGTAGGTCTGCCATTGCGAATTCGTACTTTCATCGCTCGCAACCCACGCTTCCGGCCGCGAATTATCAGCCCACGGATCGCGCAGTTCGAGGCTCGATCCCTGCCCGTCCGCGAACGCTGGCCATGGACGGTCGTCGTGGTATTCGACGCGGTCCGCTGGGTTGTCCGAATCGTCCCGGAGCACGATCGCCTCGCCAGAGCGCGAAAGCTTGCCACCGA
>CAZNOE010000142.1:3336-5647 GCA_964574525.1 uncultured Bifidobacteriaceae bacterium | reverse complement strand
ACGCCTGATGAACTTCCACCGCCAGAACGTTCGTGCCGGCACGCAAACCAGGATGGGAAATGTTGATTGGTCCCGTGAAGCCCGCCGTGCTGATGTTGGCAGTGGCCAGGTTTGTGTAATTAAGCGGCCCCGCCGGCATGTTTTGACGAAAGATTTCAGCGCCATTCAAATAAAACGCCGCGCCGTCATCCACAATCGAACGCAAGATTAACGCAGTGGTTGCCGGATTGCCTGTGAACACAAAGGCTTTTCGAAAGTAATAGGTCGTCGGCCCGAGGTTGAGCGGAGTGTTTGTCGGCACAAACCTCGTCGCCGCGCCGCTGGCTTTTACGCGCAACCCGCCCGGGCTGGGTGAACCTGTGATGTTCGACATGATAAAGTCGAGCACGTTCGTACCGGCGACAAATCCATTAGCCAGCGGGAACACGCTGCTGAATGTATTGAAATTCGAGTAGCGCAGGCTTGTGACAGCACCGTTGAATGTCACGTTCGTCAATTCATTGTCCACCGCCACCTGCAAATTCACCAGCGCCGTCGCCGGATTGAATCCCGTCAGGTCGAACGTAGTGCGAAAACTGTAACGTCCCGGCGGAACACTTGTTGTGCCCTGCGCGACCGGGCCGATCCATACGGACGAGGTGTCATTCGCCACCCAAGCCGGGTGATTCGCCGTGACCGTCGCCGCGATGGCAGGCGGCGGTGGCGTGCCGTAAGCCGACGTGGTCAAAACATAATGTGGGTCGAAAGCACCCGGTGCGAGCACCGCGGCGTTCGCACCGACACCACTGTTGAACAATGTGGGAATCGCTTGCGTCTCGCCGGGAGGAGCCGTGCCGGCGTAAAAAAGTCCCAGCCCTGAACTCCACGAAGTGTCGTCGTAACTGTTCGTGCGCCACGCGTTCCCCAAGTCCGTCCCGCTCGCGTTGAATCGCCACGTCGAATCAAAGGCCACGACGTTCGTGGTTATGATCGTCGTAATGCCCGCCGGAAAATTTTGCGCGCCGGGTGTGCCGCCGTTTTGCTCGCTCATGCGCCAGTAACTGCCTTTGGCGCCCGCGCCATTTTCGTCGAACTTCGCCAGCGAAGGCCCCGCGCCGTCCGCTCCGACAGGCCAGTCCCCGTCCACGCCGTAACTGACCGAGTCCATCAAGCGATGATTGTTGTTCCGGAGTTCGAGAGTTTCGCCGTTGTTTGAAAGCCGGCCTGTGAATGCACCTAACACATTCGTCAGGCCAGTCGCCGACATCAAATCCGCCGGTGACAACGCCATCACGAGATAGCCGCCGCCGGGAACGACCGTTCCTTCCGGAAACGTGAACTCGACAGCGTTCTCGATGGACCAGTTGGAAATGTCCATGTCCACGGCCATCTGATTGCGGAATTCGATCCACTCCATCGTCGTCTCATTCGTCAGCGGGTGATACATAATCTCGTTGAAAACAACGGTACTGTCAGCGCGGACGGTCGGAGATAGGCACAAGCTGACGAGCGCAACCAGAGGGAAACAAAAAAGACGGACCAACGGCACCTGATTCCTTTCGCAGTCTTTTGGCTGGATGTCAAGAAGTCCGCGACCCGCGACGGCGGGCGGGCGGCAAGTGAAATGTCTCGCGATGCGGAATTAAATTGTTGTATTCGGAGATTTCGATTAAAGTTCCAGCCATAGAAAGATCGTTTTTGCCATCCAGTTTCAACCATTACTTCGTCAAGCACACAAACCGGTGGAGAGAGCATCCACCGATCAACTCAGACGCGAATGAAAAAGATCAACCTTTCGACGGTTGGGGTGGACGAATGCAAATCGCCCAAAGGCCGCTTCCGCCTGTTCAGTCAGGATATCTCGGCGGCGATCCGGCAAGGCAACGGCGAAAAAACCCGCACCACCGCGTGCCCGTTTGACGTCGAACTGGTCCGACTTCCACCGCGCGCGGCGAACTATCCCTTGCATTCTCACTCGGCACAGTGGGAGTTCTACATGATCGTTTCCGGGCGCGGCCAGGCGCGGACCCCGGCGGGCACGACCGAAATTCGGGAAGGCGATTACCTCGTGCACCCGCCGGGAGAAGCGCACCAATTGATCAACACCGGCGCGGTGGATCTCATTTACTACATCATCGCGGACAATCCGACTTCTGATGTCTGCCACTACCCCGACACCAACAAGTGGGGCGTGCCCGGTCAGGCGAAGCTGGTCCGCGTGGAGCCAACCGAGTATTACGACGGGGAGGAATGATCGTGGCAGGTGTCGACGCCACCTACTTCGCTTTCACCTGCGTCCAGACTTCGTCGTAAAGCCGCATCTTCGCGCCGA
>CAZNOE010000142.1:0-3236 GCA_964574525.1 uncultured Bifidobacteriaceae bacterium | reverse complement strand
TTCACCTGCGTCCAGACTTCGTCGTAAAGCCGCATCTTCGCGCCGAGGTCTTCCAGAAACTCCAAGCGTGCCATGATTTCTGGCGTGGGATAAATCGCCGGGTTCTTCAAATCCTCCGATCTGAGGAATTGCAGCGCTGCTTTGTTCGGTGATGAATATTGGATGAAGTTCGACAACCGCGCGCCGATTTTTGGTTCGAGGATGAAGTTGATGAACTTTTCGGCCAGCTCGCGATGCGGCGCTTTGGCCAGCACGGCGAGATTGTCCACCCAGATGATGCTCCCTTCCTTCGGAATGAAATAAACCGTCTCCCGGTCGTCGGCCATCCCTTTCACACCTTCACCGCTGTAAACAATGGCAGCCTTCACCGTTTTCGCCAAAACCTTGTTCTTCGCGCCCACGCTGCCGTCGAAACCGCGCGAACGTTTCTTCGCGGCGATGATCAGATCGCGCGCTTGCTTGAGCTCCTTCGGGTCGGTGGAATTGACGCTGTAGCCCCTGTATTTCAACGCCGCGCCGATCATGTCGCGCGGCGAGTCAATCAACAGAAACGCGCCGGGCTGCTGCTGCGGGTCGAAGAAACCTCCCCAAGACTGCGCCAACGGTCTGTCCTTGGTCTGCCGCGCGAACACGCCCAACGTTCCCCACTGATATGCGATGGTGAACTTGTTGCTCCGGTCGTAAGGCGGATTGATGAACTTAGCATCAAGGTTCTTGATGTTCGGGATATTTGCGTGCCGCAGCGGCGCCAGCAGGTTGAGCTTGATCATCGCCGTCACAACGTGATCGGAAGGCACAACCACATCGTAAAGCGACGCGCCGCCGCCCTGGACTTTGGCCAGCATGCTCTCCACGTCTTCGAAGAGATCAATATTGACCTTGCAGTCGAACTGCTTCTCAAAGTCAGCGACGACCGCCGGATCAATGTATTCGCTCCAGATGAAAAGATTGAGCGTCTGCTTCTCGGCCTGCACGCCAAACGCGAACAACAAAACAACCCCCGTAACAAACAAGATTTTCCTCATACGACCGTTTGAACGTTTCAACGTTTCACGCTTTAACGAGTTCCTGTCCGGTTTCGTTGGAGCAACGTAACGACAACCGTTCCAACGATGGAAGCCAGAACTATCAACGTGGAAAGCACATTGATGTCCGGCGTGGTGCCGCGCTTGACGGACGAGTAAATCAGAATGGGCAGCGTGGTCGAACCTGGCCCGCTGGTGAAGAAGCTTACGACGAAATCGTCGAGGCTCAACGTGAACGCCAGCATCCCGCCGGCGAGAATGCCCGGCGACATGAGCGGCAGCGTCACGTGCCGAAAGGTTTGCCACTCGGTCGCTCCGAGATCGCGCGCGGCTTCTTCGAGCGCTGGGTCGAGTCCGACGAGCCGCGCGCGGACCACGATGGCGACGAATGGGATTTGAAACGTCACATGCGCCAAAACCATCGTTATCAACCCAAGCTCGAACAAACCCAGCCAGCTTCGCGCCAGTGAATAGAACAGCAGCAGCGCCACAGCGAGAATGATGTCGGGGATGAACACCGGCACGTAGAGAAAACGGGAAAAGGTCTTCTTGCCGGGAAACTCGAAGCGGCTCAGGCCGTAGCCCAGCAGCGTGCCGAGCATAGTAGAAATGCCCGTGCTGAACACCGCCAACCGCAGTGTGTTCTTCGCGGCGGACAGAGCGATCGAGTTCTCCATGAGCGCGCCATACCACTTCGTTGTGAAACCCGCCCAGCCCGCGCCGAATCGCGCTGCGTTGAACGAATAGACGATAACCACGATGATGGGCGCGTAAATGAACACGTAAAGCAGCAGCGCGCTCAGGCTGAGAGAGTAGGGAAGGCGTTTCATTCAGGTGGAGCGCCGGCCTCCGGCCCGGCAGGACGCGGATGCCGCAGTCGAGACGCGCCGGGTCGGAGACCGGCGCTCCAATTAAGCGGACGGGGTTTCACAAAATCGTCGCCTCCACTTTCTCCGCCTTTCGCGAGTAAACCCACAATCCGACCATCACCAAGCCCAGCGCAACGAACGAAATCGCCGCCCCGAATGGCCAGTCGCGGCTCTGGCCGAACTGCTGCTGAATCGCATTGCCGAGCATCACAGTCTTGGCTCCGCCGAGGAGATCGGGGATGACGAACTGTCCCGTGGCCGGCAGGAAAACCAGAATGACTCCGGCCATCAAACCGGGTGAAATCTGCGGCAGCAGCGCGTGGCGGAAAACCTGCGCGCGATTCGCACCCAGGTCCATCGCGGCTTCCGCCAGCGTCCAATCAATCTTTTCCACCGAGGCGTAGAGCGGTAGCACCATGAACGGCAGGAAATCACAGACCATCCCGACGAGCACCGCCAGCCCACTCGGATAAAGCGGCTCGCCCGCCACCCCCAAGCCTAGCGCGTGGACGCCCCGCGTTAGCCAACTCTCCGGCGCAAACAGGATTTGCCACGCATAGGTGCGAATCAGAAGGTTCGTCCAGAACGGAATCACGACCAGCGTGAGCGCAAGCGTTTTGAACCGCGCGGGCAGTCGAGCGATGAAGAAGGCCAGCGGCAATCCGGCGAGCGCGCAGAACAACGCCGTCCCCGCGCCCATCAATAAACTGCGCAGCAGGATGAACGGGTAAAGCGGGTCGAAACCAAGCTCGCCAAAGCCGAGCAACCGTTTGTAGCTGTCGAGCGTGAGCGGCAATTCGATTTCACCGTAAGCGCCACGCGAGAAGAAGCTGATGCCGCCGATGATGAGCAACGGTGCGAGCAGGAAGACCGTCAGCCACAACGCCGCCGGCCCGCTTGTCACCGCCGAGCGCAGCACGTGTCCGGCACGGGACAAGGGCTGCCCGAAGTGGACTTCGGCGGCACGAGGTTGGTTTGGTAACGAATCAATCATCGAGTACGATCAATGCCCGCTCCGGCAGATGACACGCGACCGTGTCGCCGATGTGAAATCCCTGATGCCCCATGTTTGCGTTCAGAGCCACAGCGTTGAACGAATACTCATTGGCGCGCAGCCGATATTGAGTCTCCGCACCACTGTAAACGAGGTCCTCGATTTGCGCCGAGATGCAATTCGGCTGTAGTACGCCAATCAGCTTTGTGATTGGAATCTTCTCCGGTCTGATCGCCAATGTGACTTTGTCGCCAGAACACGGAGAGTCGCGTTTGCCCCTCACCCCGTCCCTTTCCCCATCCGATGGGGAGAGGGTGGCCGAAGGCCGGGTGAGGGGAATGTCCAACC
>CAZNOE010000141.1:0-10838 GCA_964574525.1 uncultured Bifidobacteriaceae bacterium | reverse complement strand
GCCACCACTAACAATGCCGCCAGCGCCATCAGCCCAGCCGCGATGACCCAACCGCCGTGTTCCGTGGCAAGCCACGCGCACATTGTTCCGAAAACCGTGATCAACGGGAAAGTGCGGATCCCCGCCACGGCGGGTTCCGTTCGCTCGCGCTGCAAACCCACCAGCAGCCCCAGCAGCAGCGAGACGCCCAGTTGGATGAAGACGTTGCCTTCCATGTCGCTCCAAAGTTCGCGGCTCAGTCTAGTACAGCGTAGAGAGCGTCACAAGCGCCTGGATGAAACCGCATCGGCGCTCGGCACGGAGGATCAACTTTCGCGTTGCCTCGCCTGGGACCGCCTTTCATGCTTTGACCCATGAGCGACATCATATATCCCCGGAGTTGCCATGAAACGATGGATGGTTGGATCCATCTGCCCCGTTACATTGACAAGATTCGCCTGCACCTGGCGGGCAAGCTTCCTCCCGACTATCAAAACAATCTGGGCAAAGCTTTCGATGGGATGTGGCTCAAAGCGGCGGGCGTCACGCACGAGCAGATGGTGGAGGTGGTGAAGAATTCCATCACTGACGGCGAGGTGTGCGATTGGATGCACAAGAACGTGAAGAAAACACCGGCAGAAAAAGGTGCACACGCACAGGATCAGTTGTCGCGGCCGAAACCGGATGATCCGGCGGCGCAGGAGCGATTCAAGATGCGCCTGAAAGAGAGCGGCCTGGAGCATCGCACTGATCTCAAGACCTTCGTGGACTATATTGATGCGGACGAAAAGCGATTGTAGGCCGATAGGGACGGCGACGCGTCTCTCATTTCATTTCTGCTTCGGTTCAGTCGGCGTTTCTTTCTGGCGCTTCCACACGGACAACGTGCGCTGGTCGCCGGGCTTGCTGCTAAAGTCGTTGGGCCGCTCCGCACCCGGCCCCGCGAAACAAGACCTGAACGTGTCTCCATCCAGTTCGTAAATCCCAAGCTGCTTCTTGCCTTTGGTGAATCCGTCGATCATTTCGTAATCAATGGTTTTGGGCTTCTTCGATGGGTCGATGGTAATCTTCGCCTTTATGAAGGTCCGTCCGGCCATCGTGGTGGTGGTCTCGTCTCCTTTACAAACCCGTTTCATCTGCTTGCGCATGTCATCCGGCATGGCCTGGCCGTCCGCAGAACCGGACACCATCAACCATTCGCCCTGCAACTGGGCCATGTCTTTCTTGACGGCTTCATCGTCCCCTGCCCCAGCCGATAAGATGGTCACTGCTGCCAGTCCGCTAAGGAATGCAATTCGGATTGTCTTCATGGTTTTACTGGTTGTTGTGATGCGTTGGCGCGTTACAAGTCTTGGGCGGAGAGAACGTGCGATTTGTCTCTGTCTTTGAACCCACACCGATCAGCCTGCGGGGTTAAACTTTTTCCGGCACAACAAACGGCTTGCGGTATTCGCGCGAGAGCAACTCGTTGGCTTTGCTGTTGCCAATGAAGCGCTCGGTGTTCGGATCCATCTTTAACACTTCGCCCAGCGTCGCCGGCGTCTTGTTGAGATCCACTCCGTTGGCGGCAAGATGCTCCTCCATGCGCCCGAACGCTTCCAGCGCGGTCGAGTCGGACTTGAGGGCTTCACGGATTTCATTCGGCGATTTTTGGCGGCCGATGCGATAGGAGACGTTGCCGGTGTGGCAGAGGGCGCTGGAGAGATGGCCCTCCAGAATATCGGCGTGCAGGTCCGAGACTTTGCGGCTGCGAACGGCTTTGATCAAATTCGCGTAGTGGCTCTCAGTGCCTTTGAACTCAATGATCTTCGTGCCGTCCTTGTCGTAGGCGGTGGCGCCGTTGTAATTCGGCACATGTACCAGCCCGCCTTCACAATGGATATTGACGCAAACGCTGCCGCCGTTCTTTGCCGGGAATTTGTCCATGCCCGAAGCGCCGGTCTTCGCAGGCAGGCCGCGAACCTCAAAGATGAGCGGCGCCTTGGCGTAATCGTGATAAACGATCTGGGTATTCGGGGTTTCGGCGTCATCAACGTAACCGAGCCGGCAGCCCACACTGCACACGCGAGGTGAGAGCGCGTTCTCCCCGGTGAACCAGCGCGCGATGTCCATCTGATGGATGCCTTGGTTGCCGAGGTCGCCGCAGCCGTAGGCCCAGAACCAGTGCCAGTCATAGTGAATGGGACCGAACTTGGGATTGTTTCGGCGCGGCGGCGTGAGCGGCGCCGGCCCGCACCAGAGGTCATAGTCAATGTAGTCCGGGACCGTTTGCGGGCCGTCCGTCTTGCCGATACTGCCACGGGGTTTGTAGCACTGGCCGCGAGCGACGAGGATTTTGCCCAGGTTGCCGGCCTTGACCCACTCGACCATCTGCGCGATGCCCTCGCGGCTGGAGCGGCTTTGCGTTCCGGTCTGGCACATCTTGTTGTATTTCCGCGCGGCGTTGACGACCTGCCGGCCTTCCCAAACGTTGTGCGAAACCGGCTTCTCGACGTAAACATCCTTGCCTGCCTGCATGGCCCAGATCGCAGCCAACGAGTGCCAATGGTTCGGCGTGGCGATGGAGATGAGGTCAACTTCACCGTTCTCGAGCAGCTTGCGGATGTCGGTGTAACTTTGGACAGGTTTGCCGGCGTCCGCGCATCTTTTGACTTCCCGTTCCAGCACCTTCTTGTCCACGTCGCAGAGGGCGACCAGGCGCACCCCTTGAAGTTCGCCGAAACCCTCGATGTGGGCCTTGCCGCGGCCGCCGAACCCGACGACAGCCACGCGGATGTCTTCGTTCGCCCCGCGCACGCGCGCGTTGGCAGGTTGTGAGCGACCCAGCGTTGGCAGCAGCCCAAGCGAGGCGGAGGCGAGAGCGGAAGTTTTGATGAAGCTACGGCGATCCATGCTTTTCATAATGTTTGGAGAGTTGACGGAGTTTGCTGGAGGCTTATTTAGATTTTGTCGGAACTGATTTTACATAGTCGGCATAGTGCTCGGCAACTTTGCTTTGTTTCTCGTCGCCTTCATGCGCATAGAAACGATAGCGGAAGGTGATGCTTTGGCCAGCCGGAACAACGAGGTTGCCGACGGTCTTGTCCGGCAGTTTCTCGAAGTCATGCCGGCCAAACGGATTCGCGGCGAACAATCCGTAGTCGCGCACGTGCCACCAGGTAGGATGCCGCGGGTTCTGCGGATGATCGAAAATGGCGATGCCGACGGTTTTGCCTTCCACCGGCCCGTGGTAATCGCACCATGCGGCGCGTTTGCCCCAGGTCGCCTCATCGCGCACGCCTTCGCTGTTGACGATGTGGCCGCCGGGTTTGCCCGTGTTGTCCTTGTTCGGTTTCAGGCGCATCGTTTCGTTAAGGCGAACAGCCATCGAGCCTTCCTTCGTGTCGCCAAAAGTAAGTGGAGCGTTTAAGGCATGAATCGTAATCTCGAAGTCGAACAAGCGCTCGTTCGCGGACCGGGTGTAAAAGCGCCACGTCTCTTCATCCGTGCAAACGACCGTGCCGTCTTTCGCGACCCACTTGTTGCGTGATGCGATCACGCCTTCCTGGCCGGAACTGACCTTTGTGAATCCGTCATGGACGATTTTTCCGAAGTCCTTGTCTTCGCTCCAGAAATCAATGCCGTTGACTTCACCATGCGTAAACCACAAGGAGCGATGATGCTTGTGATCATGTTCTTCGCCCGGCGTGTCCTTCATCGGCCAGTTGCGCGTCAGCGGCAAACCGCCGGGCCCGAGCAGTGGATAACAGAATGGCCGCGGCACGTCCTTGAAAAAATATTCCGTGAAAAGCGCGCCGTTGATCTCGACGCGGAGGCGGTCGGGCTGCTCGACGATGCGAACCCCGCCGTCGTTCGCCGCAGCGCGTGAGTCGGTTGCGCATGAGGTCAGCAACATGCACACAACCGCGCACGACAACAGCCCTGGCCGGAACAAATCATTTGAGTGGGGAGCGCCCTCGTCTCGCGGGCTATCGTCGCCGTCCCGGCGACGATTTCCAACCTCTAACTTGTCCCGTGCTGACTGTTGCCGAAGGAATGGTGAAACGAATGTGTTCGGCGTGACGCCGAACACTGCACGCCGGAGGCGTGCGCTCCCCGAATTGTTCAATTGTCGCATAGTTCTATTTCACCCTTTCCAGAATCTCAATGTCCTTGAAGTAAAGATCGCAATCCAGATTGGCGTGAACTTGCAGCGCCAGTTTTCCTTCCGTGCGGCCGGTGTCCTTCAGCAATTCCGCCGTGCGATGCCCGTTCACCTCCACCGCGATCCGTCCCCCGTGCGCCGACACGCTCATCGTGTTCCACTCTTGCGGCTTGAACCATGTCTTCACTTCTTCAGGTGTCGGCTTGCTGACCCACGTCCGTCCATTTGTTTCATAAAGGCCGCCCGCGTCCTTGTCCGCGTCAATCTCCGCCTGGAAACCCGACACGCCGCTCGCGCCCTTTTCTTCGATGCGAAAGTAAAGCCCGCTATTGCCCGACACGGCTTTGTATTTCAGCCGCACGGTGAAGTCAGAATATGTTTTGTCCGTCACGAGATGGCCAAACTCCTTTACGTCCTTCGCATGGGTGGCGTGAATGACGCCGTCTTCGATTTTCCAATCGCCCTGGCCGATGGTGTGCCAGCCGCCAAGCGTCTTGCCATCCCAGAGCGGTTTCCACTCGTGTTTGCCGAGGTCCTGCAACTTGATATTGCGGAAGCGCACTTGCGATCCGGGCTTGTCGGTGCCATGAACTTGCAGCGCGACGAAGCCGCTCAATGTGACCGAATCAATCAGGTCCGCCGCCGGCACGCCATTGACCCACGTCTTGAGCGAATCGCCCACGCACTCGATGCGATACTTGTTCCACTCACCAAACTTGTAGGCTTCACCGGCGGCTTTGTTCTTTTCGAGATTTTGCAACCACGTGCGCCGGCCTTCCTCGTAAATGCCGCCGCTCCAGCGCCGCGATGGTTGATGGTCCACTTCCACCTGATAACCATGCACGCGACCGGCCGGAATCTTGAGCGTCCTGCTGCCGAAGTCGTAGGCAGTCTCCTTGTCAAAGCAATGGCTGCGGATTTGAACTCCGGAATTCAACCCGGCGTCCGCCTTCAACTCCAGTTCGAGGATGAAATCGCCGAAGTCCTTTTCCGTGCATAGAAAACTGTTGGGCGGCGGCGCGGTCGTGCCGACGATGACGCCATCCTCGACCGCGTATTTCGCCTTGCCGCCGCACTGGACCCAACCGTTGAGTGTTTTGCCGTCGAAAACAGGAGCGTCCGCGGCGGGGAGCAGTGTGCTGCCGAAGCAGAGCAGCGAGGTAAACGTGACAAAAAGTCTGGGTGGTATCACCCGCCCGTGAAGAGAAGCGATGGAATCCATAGCCAGGCACTAGGAAACATCGCCGGAGCGCAATTGACAAGCGAAACTCTTCCGGCAGAGGGGTCGGTAGCAGGCATCTTGCCTGCGACCAGACTGGGAAGGCCGGTGCTACTGCGGTGCAAGCCGCCGGACTTAGTTTATGCTTGAAGCTTTTCGACGGTCCATCATCGTTGCAGCGTTTCATGAAACCAACCAAGCCACTCGCCCGCTGGATTCTGCCTGGCGTTATTCTGTTCGTTGCCCTCGTTGCGTCAGCCAGATCCGCACCAGCGCTCAAAGCCGGCGCGGCGGAGATTGACATCACGCCACCCGCCGGCTTTCGCATGGCAGGCTATTTCAACGAACGGCTTTCCACCGGTACGCACGACCCGCTGAAGGCCAAGGCTATCGTGATCGACGACGGCAAAGAAAAATTCGCGCTCGTCTTTTGCGATCTGGTCGGGCCGTCGCTCAACGTCACCAGCCAGGCGCGCGCGCAGGCGGGCGGGAGAATCGGCGTCCCGGTCAAGAATATCATGATTTGCGCGACGCACAGCCATACCGGCCCGCTCTTCGACAATGTCATTTATGATTTCCTGCATGACAAAGCCATGCACGAACACGGCAAGGACGACGCAGAGAAAATTGATTACCCGAAATTTCTCATTGAGCAACTCGTGCGCGTGATCGCAGACGCGAACGGGAAGTTGAAACAGGCGCGGCTCGAAGTCGGCATCGCCAAACAGGAAGGGCTGGCGTTCAATCGGCGTTATCACATGAGGAATGGCAACGTCGCTTTCAACCCCGGCCAGATGAACACGAACATTGTGCGCGCCGCCGGGCCGACGGATCCCGACGTGCCATTTCTGCTCGTGCGCGACGCTCAAAGCGGCAAGCCGTTCGCCGGAATCACGATTTTTGCGATGCACTGCGACACCATTGGCGGCACGGAGTACAGCGCGGATTACCCGTTCTTCCTTCAGCAATCTTTGCGCGCCGCGTTCGGGCCGGATTTCATCTCCGCTTTCGGCGCGGGGACTTGCGGCGACATCAACCAGATCAATGTGAACACCAAGGAGCCGTTCAAAGGTTTTGGTCCATCAGGAAAATACGGCGAAACGCTTGGCAAAACCGTGCTCGCGTCGCAAAAACAATTGAAGGGCATCACGCGCCCGGCGTTCGCGGTGCGCAATAAGGCGATTCAGGTGCCGTTGCGCGAAGTGACGCCTGCCGAGTTGGCCGACGCGAAAACCAAAATGGAGCAACTGACCGACGAAGGGGCTGGGTTCATGATGAAGGTCGTGGCGGTGCGGACGCTCGACCTTGCGAAGAAGGGTTCGCATTGGCCGCTGGAGGTCCAGGTGTTTCGGTTGGATGCGGACACGGCCATTGTTTGTCTGCCGTGCGAAATTTTTGTCGAGCTTGGGTTGGCGATCAAGCAGGCGTCGCCGTTCAAGCGGACGATTGTGATTTCGATCTGCAACGACCGGCCCAGCTACGTGCCGACGAAAAAGGCGTTCACCGAAGGCAGCTACGAGATCACCAATGCGCGCGTGAAACCGGGAGTGGGCGAGAGCTTGGTGGAGACGGCGGGGGAGTTGCTGAAGAAACTGAAGTGACTACTAATGGATTCAAACGAACCCACCCCTGACCCCTCCCAGGAGGGGAACTGTCCCAGCGCGTGTCCGACCGTGTTCCCCTCCTTTGGAGGGGTCAGGGGTGGGTTTTTTCGGAAGGCTCTTGTTTTAATTGCTTGTGCGTCGTGGTCGCTTGCTTGGATTTCACTCAGTTGTTTCTCCGCCTTCGCCCTCGACGGCCCGCTCTCGCCGGAAGAATCACTCGAGCATTTGAAAACCGAACCGGGCCTGCGCGTCGAATTGGTCGCGTCCGAACCGATGGTCGTTGATCCGGTGGCCGTTGCGTGGGATGAGCGCGGCCGCATGTATGTAGTCGAAGACCGCGGCTATCCGACCGGCCCGGGCAAAGGCAACCCGCCCGCCGGCCAGATCGTGTTGCTCGAAGACAAGGACGGCGACGGCAAATACGACAAGCGAACCGTGTTCGCCGATGGCCTGATGTTTCCGAATGGTGTGATGCCGTGGAACGGCGGCGTGTATGTAACCTGCGCACCGTGGCTGTTTTATTTCAAGGACACCGACGGCGACGGCAAGGCTGACGTGAAGCAAACGGTCTTCAAAGGATTTCAAGACCTTTCGACGACGCAGCTCCGTGTGAGCCATCCGACGCTCGCGATTGATAACTGGGTTTATCTGACGAGTGGATTAACGGCGGCGAAGGTCGTCTCGCCCGCGCACACGAATCGCGCGGCGGTGTTTCTGAATCGCGTGGACGGGCGCTTTCGTCCCGGCACGGATGAAATCGAACCTACGGCCGGCACAGCGCAGTTCGGGCAGACGTTCGATGCGTTCGGGCGAAGATTCATTTGCTCGAACCGCAATCACATTCAGCACGTGGTCATGCAGCTTCACAATCTTCAGCGGAATCCGCATCTCAGCTTTTCGCAACTGGTCGAGGACATTCCGGACCACGGTGCGGCGTGCCGGCTTTATCCGCTCAGCGCGAACATCGTCACCGCCGCGTGGCATGGCGGCTACGTCACGAGCGCGTGTGGCGTGACGATATACAACGGCACGGCGCTGCCGGACGAATATCGCGGCAACTCGTTCACGTGCGAACCGGCGGGCAACCTCGTGCACCGTGACGTACTCGTGCCCGACGGTGTGACGTTCGTGGCGAAGCGCGCATATCCGACGAATGAATTCCTGGCATCGCCCGACAACTGGTTCCGTCCGGTGAATCTCGCCGTCGGTCCGGATGGCGCGCTTTACGTGTGCGACATGTATCGCAAGACGATCGAGCACCCGGAGTATTTGCCCGAAGCCACGCGCAAGGTGACGGATTTTGAGAGCGGGAGGGGTATGGGGCGCATTTACCGCGTCGTGGCGGACAAGCCTGTAATTGGAGACATGAAATTCGTCCCAAAGAAAATTGATTTAGGTAAATACAGTGCGAAGCAACTGTGCGTTGAGCTTGAAAATCCCAATCTCTGGTGGCGCATGACGGCGCAGCGGCTCTTGCTGGAGCGGCAGGACAAGAAGGCCTGGCCTTACCTGAGAAAACTGGCGCAGAAGGGCCAAAGCCCCGAAGCTCGCGTCCACGCGTTGCGCACGCTGGAGGGAGTCGGGGGCCTGTCCAGCAGCGAGAACGTGCTGACAGCCGCACTTTCGGATGCAAGCCCGGCGGTGCGCGAGCATGCCATCCTTCTGAACGAACGTAGGTGCGCCGTGAACCCGGATCTCGCCTCACTCATCGCGTCCGCCAAAGATGATCCGAATCCGCGGGTTCGCTTTCAGGCCGCCCTGTCGCTGGGTGAAGCCCGCGGCGATGATGCCCTGCTGGCCTTGCTGGCCATCGCGTTGCGCGACATGGACAGCAAATGGACGCGCGCCGCGGTGCTTGCTTCGATCGCCGGACGCGAAGATCAGTTCTTGCAAGGAATGTTGTTGGAGGGGACGCCAAAACCTTCCGAATCGTTCCCCGTGATGATGGGAGAGCTGGCACGCATCGTCGCTCTCGCGTCATCCCGCCCAAAGCTTCCGCTGGTACTGCGTGAGTTTCTGGTTTGGAATCGGCCCGTGGACCTCCCGTGGCAAATGGCGGCGGTGGGCGGATTCGGCGACGGCTTGCGCAATCGGGGCTTTGGAACGGCCGAGCACTTGGCATTGATGAGTCTGGTAATCGAGGACTCAAGTAATCTCCCCGAGCGCGTGAACTCTCTTTTCAAGCGCGCGAGCGAACTCGTGCTGGACGCGGGGCAGCCAGTAAGCGCGAGGCTCGCAGCCGTCAGTTTGTTAAGTCAGGCGGATTATCCGGCCGCCGGGCGCGCGTTGGAGAACGCAGTTGACCCGCAGCAACCGGCGGAGATTCAAACCGCCGCCATTCGGGCCTTGGGCCAGATGGGCGGCGGACAAGGCGCGCCAGGGTTGGTCACACGCTCGCGCTGGAATGCTTATTCGCCAGCCGTGCGCGACGTGGTGTTGTCGGTGCTCACGGCGAACACCAATTCACTGCACCCGCTGTTCACGGCGATCGAAGCCGGCGATGTGCCGGCGTGGACCGTCAACGCCGACCGGCGGAATCAACTCATGCATCACAAGGACGAGGCGATCAAAACGCGCGCGGAGAAATTGTTCAAGGATCTCACACCAGGCGATCGCATGAAAGTTTACGAAGAAAACAAGCCCGTCCTCGCGCTCAAAGGCGACGGGAACCACGGCCACGCCGTGTTTCAAAAGAATTGCATCACCTGCCACACCTTTGCCGCTGAAGGGAAACTCGTCGGCCCCGATTTGACGGGAATTCGGAATCAGCCTGCGGACGTGATCCTGCTGCACATCATCGTGCCTGAATACGAAATCAATCCGATCTACACTTGCTACAACGTCGAGACGAAAGGCTCCGAGGCTTACACTGGGTTGCTCGGGGCGGAGACCCCGACCACTATCACGCTGCGCATGGCCCAAGGCATCGACCAACAAATCCCGCGCGCGGAAATCGCATCCATGACGACGAGCCGCCTCTCGCTCATGCCGCAGGAATTGGAAAAGACGATGACCCAGCAGGAACTGGCGGACCTGCTCGCGTTCTTGAAAGGGCAATGATGGGAAAACACTCCCGCTCCGCATGAACAACACCCCCCCTCCATCACCAACGCGCTCAGGAAGTCCCGGCCTTCTGCCCGCGCTCGGCCTGTTTTCCACGGTCATGCTCGTCATCGGCGGCGTAATTGGCTCCGGAATTTTTCGCAAACCGGGCGTGATGGCGTCGCAACTCGGCTCGCCGGAGATTTTGCTGCTCGTCTGGATTCTGGCGGGCGTCATCACGTTGTTCGGCGCGCTCACAAACGCCGAGATCGCCGGGTTGATTCCTGAGACGGGCGGGCAATATATCTATTTCGAGCGGATGTATGGCCCGTTCTTCGCTTTCCTCTACGGCTGGGCGGTGTTCGCGGTCATCCAGACCGGCTCAATTGCGGCCGTGGCCTACGTGTTTGCGGAATACACCACACAATTCGTAAGGCTGCCCGAGTTCTCAGCGAGTGTGGCGGGCTGGACATTTCACCTTCCGTTCATCGGCGACGTCACGCCCTTCAAGGAGATCGGGACTAAGGGTCTCGCGGCGGCAATCATCATCCTGCTCACGGCGGTGAATTACGTGGGCGTGAAATTCGGCGGCATCGTGCAAAACATTTTCACCATCGCCAAAGTCACCGCGATGTTCCTGCTGATGCTGGGCGCTTTTTTTCTGCCGACCGGTGGCAGCGTGGCGAATCTCACGACTCCGAGCGCCACAGTTCATTTGAGCGGGCTGGCGTTGTTCGCCGGCATCGCGGCGGCGTTACAGGGCGCGTTCTGGGCATACGACGGCTGGATCAAGATCAGCTATATCGCGGGCGAAGTGAAATCTCCGCAGCGCAACATCCCGCTCGGTTTG
>CAZNOE010000140.1:0-10903 GCA_964574525.1 uncultured Bifidobacteriaceae bacterium | reverse complement strand
CGTTGACGCCGCTTGGCGCCGCCATACGGACGCGGAAAGTCGCGCTCCTGGAAGACGGCTCCGAGAAGTTTCGGCACGTCGGCCCGCGCGCGGCCACGTTGGGCACGGTGGATGACATGGGCTATCCGATGATGCAGATGTGGGGCGATCCCATCACTGAAAACCCGGGATTGGGCGACACTGAAGTGTGGGAAATCTACAACTTCACTGCGGACGCTCATCCCATCCATCTCCACGAGGTGCAATTCCAGGTCGTCAATCGGCAGCCACTCATGACGGATGCCGAGGGCATGACGATGACGCCTGCCATGCTCGCCGGACCGCCGGTCGCACCAGAGCCGTGGGAGACGGGTTACAAGGACTCGGTCATCGCCTATCCTGGCCAAGTCACGCGCATCAAGGCGACGTTCGATCTGCCGGGCCAATACGTCTGGCACTGCCACATCGTTGAGCACGAGGACAACGAAATGATGCGGCCCTATCGGATCGGCCCGTAACCAAAAGCATCTCGAAACTACTGAGAATCCGGCCAGAACCGTTCACCTGATTTCCGGTTGTAGGATTCGTGGGTAGGGCGCGCATGCCGCAGGTCGGAGAGGACTGCAAGCCCTACCTGATTACCATCGCGCTTTCTGCAAAGCATTGGTGCCAGCGTAAACAGCGTTCTTGCCGAGCAATTGCTCGATGCGCAGAAGCTGGTTGTATTTCGCCAACCGATCTGAGCGGCTGAGTGAGCCGGTCTTGATCTGGCCGCAGTTCGTGGCCACGGCGATGTCGGCAATGGTCGCGTCTTCGGTCTCGCCGGAGCGATGGCGGTCCCGTCATTGACTACAAAGGCCAATTCTTCGCGGATATTAGTTGTGAATAACTTTGCGTTGACTTCGCGCGGGACAGGAACAGGATGCCTCCTGTTCACCGTTGGAAAAAGTGATTCTCATGAGGTTTCGCCGTCAATTTGACCGCAGCGAGCCGCAAAGGATACAAGACGTTCTTCCTTACGACTCAAGACGTGGTGTATCCCATTGGATCAGGAGCGCGTGCGGCCCGCGTGCTGTTGTCGCCGGCTCGGCGACGACTTCGTCCCACCGGCTATCGGAAACACGGGAAGGTGTGGAAGAGAAGGTGGAACACCGTGTTCGGCGAGTCGTCGAACATCGCAGGCCAGCGGGCCCGCGCTCCCCACGCCAACCGCGTGTTCGCCTTCCACAGATGGGTGCCCGGCGAAGGCCGGGACGTGGTGGTGGTCGTCAACCTGGGCCAACACACGCACTACAACTACCAACTCGGCTTCCCTCTGCGATTGGGCACTCCCTCTCCGCCTTTGGGGGAGAGGGCGCGGGGTGAGGTGGTTCTGGAATCAATCCCCGGCCACTGGGAGGAAGTGTTCAACAGCGACGTTTACGACCACTGGGTCAACCCGTGGGCGCAAGGGAATGGGGGAGGGATATTTGCCAACACACCCGGCATTCCCGGCTTTGCCCAGTCGGCGGCTGTGACCCTCCCGGCCAACTCAATCCTAGCGTTCGCATGAGATGAGCACTGCACAATTTCGTGCAGGAACACCGTTTCAGCACAGATGAAGAGCAAACATCATGAAAAACCAAATATGCGGCAAGATGCTGTTGAAGGAGTCCGGAGTTGGGATACCTGATCTCGTTGTTGTCATTTTCGACGTTGATCCGCGCACCCGAGGAGGGAGCACGCCAACATTGGCGTTATTTGAGCGAGGTGACTCCAGTCACCGCCTTGGCTCGGTAGCGACCGACCAGAATGGAGCGTTTGAACTCTGGTATGAAGACGACCAATTCCGGATTCGGAATCCCGAAGAAAAGCGTCCCGATGTCTTTTTGGCAGTATTGGCTCCTGAAGAGGAAGGGAAGGACTTTAAGTCACGCATTCTATTCCTCTCTTCAGCGCTTCGCCAGAATGCAGGTCGCGTCGAAAGCTATCGCGTTCGCCTGACGACAGAACAATTGGAGAAGGCCGATGTCCCCATCCCTGCGGATCCCAATCTTGACTCGGTGGAGTCCGACTTGGTCGTCAACAAAGTCCGCAAATTCGCGACGGATAACGCTGCCATCGCGGATGAGGTGCGGACAATTGCTGGCGTGCAGGTGGCAAAGGAGCGCGTCCTGACCAAGGAGATAGATGAGCAGTTCATCCCGCTCTTGATTGACTCTCTGACAGGCGTCGAGACCAAATTTAAGGATCGGTTCAATTACGTGCGCCCGGACGAGGGGCCAAGAGAGATCGAAGCCGCCACGTTCAATACTATCAACAAAAATATCGAGAATGTGATCAACAAGGTGGCCAAAGAAGCGCCCTTCGTCGGTTACGTCACACTCACTGAAGAGCAGGAGAAAACTCTCAGAGAAGACGGCGGCATACGAGGACGCATCCCGGCTGTCCCGGCCGACAAGATCGAACCTCTCCTCCACGGAGTGAGCGAAAACAAGCAACGCACCGCCTCCTTGACGCGCGAGGACCCAATAGCCGTCCTGTGCCGGGAGCAGACCCTTCCCTCTCCTCTACAGGATACGCGTACCAGTGGCGAGGAGACTCGAACAACGGATCGAGGCCGGCTGAGTGACCGGGGCCGAACGCCAACCCCATCGGAACCAAATGGTGACGGAACGGCCACACCCGAAGATGTGCCCAAGTATATTGATCGCCTGATGCGGACTATGGCATCGCCGGAGGACGTTCTTGTCTTCGGTCAGCATCCCACAGCAGAGGACATCCAGGAGAAGAACAAAGCGTTCCAGCTTCGCAACGAAGGCGTCCAGGGACAGATAAACGCGTTTCAACTCCGCAGCGGGCCCGCCGATGTCCCCGCATTTTACGACTTCCATCAGTTGCAGATCGCCTTTGAGCACGTCTGGCAGCACGCGGTAGATCAGGGTGTGATCGATACGGCTAAGGCCATTTACCGCAAAATCGTGGACAATGGAGGCAATCCGCTCGAGGCATTGAATTCGGAACGGGATCCGAGCCGCGCACGACGAACCGATCCAATCCGCGTATTACGAACCGAATGGGAGAATGCCCACTATGCTCGCACAACAACCAACATTCCAGGCGCACTGGCCAGGTTACGCGGCCCAGACACGCATCCTAATGGAGATAGCGGATATGGTGAAGGTGAACCGCGCCCGCAACCTCCGCCCCCTCCACCGCCCCTACCCCCTCCATCCCACCCGTGGAACATAAACTTGTCGGACCACATGGGAGCTGCAACAGATGTTTACGACCCCTCTATTCACCAGCCCAACCGTACGCTCCTCGACGAGTTGGAGGACCGCCTAAAGGCCAAGAACTATGCCTTCACCGTTTACGCGCCCAACAGCACTAACTTCGGCATACTAGTGACATACCGACAGAAATGGGAACCGATCAGCTACCAAGTCGGCCAGTTGATCTCGACGATCCCGCTAATGCCTGGCGAGAAGCGCACGGTCATCAAGAAGAAAGTCTTCAAGAAGAAACGCCTCATCAAAGAGATGGAGAACAACCTGCGCATCCACAAGGAAGACTCCAGTGACACTACGCGTGCCGAAGCTGAGATCGTACAGCGCGCAGAGGCCAAAACCAATTTCACTCAGACATCCCAGGGAACTTTCAAAATTGGGATCGCTGAATTCGGCGGCACCACCTCATTCGGGAAGGACGCCAGCACCGCGTCACAAGAGTCAAAAAAATCTTTCCGTGAGGCTGTTTTCAAGGCGGCGCAGGAATTCAAGGACGAGCGCAAGATCGAGATCGAGACCGAAGAAGTCGCCGAGACCGAAGAAACGGAGACAGGCGAGATCCGCAATACCAACGACGAGATCCCGGTGACCTTTCTCTATTATGAGTTACAGCGCCGTTACCGCGTCTCTGAACAGATTCACCGGGTCACACCCGTGGTGCTCGTGGCCTTGGAAGTGCCCCGGCCTGACCAAATCACGCTTGGATGGCTGGCGCAGTACGACTGGATTCTAAACCGCGTTCTGCTCGACGACTCCCTTCGGGCGCCACTCATGTATCTGCGCCAGATCGTGGGCGATGAGCATGCTCTCGACGTGCAACGGGTGCATGTAGATAAATTGCGGGAAGTCACGACGCAGATTAAAGACGAACTGGTGAGTGTCAGGGCAACGGTAGGGCGCCGCTATGCCGCCTTGGCAAAGTCAATAGAGAAAAGGGCTGATGTAGTCGCTGGTGAGGCCACCGAAGGATTTCTAGGGGGTGCGAAGGACTTCTTTTTCGGAAGCAGCGATGAGGAATCCGTAGAGGCCGTGCGCATCCGGGAGGACGCTGCGCGAGATGCCGCGGAACGAGCCGCGAAAGAGGAAAAGGAACTTGAGGCCCGACTCGAACGGGAAGTCACCGCGTTGCAGGTGGCAATGGACGCTTACACGAAAGCCAAAAGCGAACACTTGAACCACAAGACGGAGGTTGCCCGTTTGCGCGTCCACATCATGTTGAACATCTTCCACTACATGCAGGGCATTTGGAACCATACCCACCCGGATCAACTCTTCTTCCAACTGCACACGGTCAAGGTGCCGCGGCTCCTCCCGAAGACCAAAACCTACCGCCTCACACCGGTACCGGACTCACGCATCCCCGCTTCCGTCACGCCCCGACCCGGCCAGAAGGTGTTCGAGGTTCGGCTTAATCTGGAGTTGGATCCCAGCCCGCTTCCGGACGACGACTTCGCTACTCTGGCCGAGGTTGCGGACCTGGACAATCCGCTCGGCTTCAAGGGCAATTACCTAATCCTCCCTCTTAAGGAGTCGAACGCCCTCACGGACTTCATGATGTTGCCTTACATTGACGACGAGCTCGGCCTGCACGACCCGGACGAATTTGGCAACTGGACCCTCAGCAGTTTCGCCGAGTATGTCAAGTGCCTCAAGGAACACATGACGGCTAATGATTTCGAGGCTATCAAAGACCAGCTTGTTGAGCAGTACAAGCGCCTGCTCACCGCCCCGCGCCGCGAGGATGAGGAAATCATCGTGCCTACCGACTCCCTCTACATCGAGGCGCTGCCCGGCACGCACCCCGTGCTGGAGGACTTCAAGCTACTGCACCGCGCCATGGACGTGCTGAAGGTCAAGGAGGATGTACGCGAGGCAGGGCTGGAGAACATCCGCGGGGCAGCCCGGTTGTTGGCAGGCGAGCGTGAAGATCCAGACATCGAGAAGAAAATCGTGATTGAGGGGGACGCACAGCGCACGGTAGATGTGGGCAGCGACACATAGCAGCGTCATCGTCCCGTCCGGCGACCAGTAAACCATGCCAAGCCAGAAGACAATGTAAGTTATGGCTCGGTCCCCTTACTGCGAAAAGGCGCGGCAAGAGGCTAAACCTCACGACCAGGTCTCACAGCAACTTATCGCCCTGCTGGACAGGCCGATTGCCGGCCACGAAGAGGAAAAGCTCCAGCAACGGTTGAGTGAGTTGGTTGCCTTGTTCGGCTCCCTCGACAAGGGACAGGCAAGCAGGCTACTGGCACGCTTGGGTAATCCGCGGGATCCCTTAGCACGGTTTTTCGACTGCGAGCTACATCATCGTACCCGGAATAATCTCCGCGAGACGCTGAGGAAGCGGCTACAGGAGAATGGCCGAAGGCGTTCGTCCGAAGTGAACGAACTGGATCGCGCTATACACAACCGGGCGACCGACAACAACGGGGTCGAACCGGTACTGCCTCCGAGGCCGCCTGATTCAACGCGGCCCCCGCCTCCCGGGCCAAGCAAGATAGCCCTGCCCATCATTGATGGCACCCCGAAAGACATTATCGACCGGGCAAAAAAGATAGTGGAGGGACTCAAGCAATTTAATGGCGATTCGCAATTGATCGAGAGGCTTGAGCGCTTGCTCAGTAAAGCCATGCCGATTGTGGGCATCGCGGCCGCGATACTGGGATTGTACGTCTTTGTGAAGGGAAGACTTGTGCAAACGCTCGTTGCGAAAGAACTGTTCCAGCAGCGAATCCTCCACCGCTTCATAGTCAGCGGAATGGAGGAACAACTCGAGCGAATCTTGCGCGAACTGACCGCTCCAGAGATGACTCGCGAGGTGGAGGAAGAGTTGCGCCGGGTCCAGGGCCGTGGGACGGCCGGTCAATTCGAACAGAAGGGACCCGGCAAAGCAGCAGCACAGCCTAAGGCGCTTGAAAAGACAGTCCCAGGGGAGACCGGTCGGATCGCAGAACGCGTGTGGTCTAATGTCCTCGCCACTCCCCGCAATCCAAGATCGGCAAACGGCGGCCGTTTCAACACGCCCTACGCCAATGTGGAACCGGACTTTATCCCGGCTGTGAGTCCGTCGGGCGAAGTGGTCTTCGGTCGCGAACTGACCTACGCAAACGCACACGGTGTGCCTAGCGTGCATGACGCATTGTTGGTGGCGGATTCTAAGTACCTGGGGGTACTCAGCGACAATGTGAGGACGATCCGCTTCAGCACACTTGGCAAGAAGACAGCCGACCAGGTGCGAGGCATGATCTGGCTGAGCAAGTTCACAAAGAGTCGCACTTTCGTGTTTCTGGTCCGCAGCGGCCAAACGCTTGGTACCGACATCCTCGAGTTCGCGAAATCTGTAGGTGTCGAGGTGAGTTCGCAGACGCACGCACTTGTGAAATGAGGCTGTTATGAAACGTGAAACGGGTCAGTCCCGGGTCAGTCCCGCACATTCGCATATTTCCCGCTCACGACTGACGGCGGCGCTCCGCACAAGTTCCGGGTTCAGAGTTCCGGGGTTCGAGTTCAAACTTCAAGGTTCCGCCGGCCATTCGGAGATGCGTTGACACCGTTTTGGAAAGTTGATGGTTGAAGGTTGAGAGTTGAGGGGCAAACCGCGCTCATTTCGGCCACTCGCTGATTCGTTCCCACCACTGCCGCAGCCAGCGCAGGTGTTCCTTCGGCTTGGGCATTCGATTCACCACGCCCACGTTGCCCAGTGATTTGTCGGGCCAGAGATGGAGGCGGTCGGCGAGGCCCAGTTCATCGGCCAGCCGTTCCACGGTTTGCAGCGCGTTCACGGCGTAGTCCTGCCATTGCTCGCGTGTCTCGAACACGTCGGTGCGGAGAGATTGACTCGCCCTCACCCCGGCCCTCTCCCCCAGGAGAGGGAGTTGCCCCTCACCCCGGCCCTCTCCCTCAGGGAGAGGGAAAAGTCCAAGGGCGAGCGCGTGGGATTGGATTCGCTCCACGTTTTCGGCGCGGATGTTGATCGGTTCGTGGAAGATGGTGACGGGTTCAACTTCAGCCACGGCTTTCAGGGTCGCGCGTAAATCGGCTTCGTCGCACTCCGGGTAGGTGGGCGCGATGGCCACATAAACATGCAGGCCAGCTTCGCGGGCGACGCGGAGCGCAGCGAGGCGTTGCGACGGCGCGGGAGCTTTCGGCTCGTAAATCCTGGCGAGGTCGTTGCGCAACGTGGGCAGGCTCATGCCGAACAGCAGGCGCGGGCCGAAGCTCTTGAACAGCTCGAAATCCGCCCGGGCCAGCGGGCTGCGGGTGAGGATGCGGACGTTGAGCGTGGAGTGGTCGCGAATCAGTTCCAGCGAACGGCGCACGAGCCAGCGGGCGTGCTGCGCCAGCATCCGCTGCCGCTCCGGGTCGGGATGATGAATCACCTGGTATGGATCGGTGGTGCTGCAATACATCACCGCGCAATTGCCGTCGCGCTTGAGCAATCGCCGGGGCGTGTTCTCGGCGGCGCGCAGCGACGCGAGGAACTTGTCCTCGTCCCAGGGGCGGAGCAGGACGTAATCGCCCCATTCGGCGTCCGGATCTTTCACGCCGTATTCGGCGAGCTTCGGCCCTTGCTTGATGGTCGCCGCGCTGGGCACGTAGCAGAACCGGCACGCGTGCGAGCAGCCCACCGCAACATTGAACGCCCAATTCGACAGGCTCTTGTAAACGAAGTTGTTCGGCGCGATGACCACCGGCGCAGACCACATGCCCACGCGGTTGTCACCCTTCACTGCGGCCCTCTCCCCTCGGAGGGGCGAGGGAGGAGACTTGGCGGAGGTTGGCGGATGATCCAGCAGCAAGGTCATGGCGCAAGATGTTTCAGGCGATGAGTGATTGCAATCAGCCAAAATCCAGTTCCATCGGCAGCACGCCTTTCATGGCTTTGTCCCAGAATTCCTTGCCCTTGGGGTATCCGCTGGCGAAGAGCAACAGGTAGAGCGGGGTGTTGTGGTCGTTGGAGACGAGAACCTCGCGCCCGACGAATTTGAAGCCGTGCGCGTCGAGTTGCTGCTTGTAGATCTCAAGCACTCCGCGAAAAAACTCACGCGGGTTATGGCGCGGGAGGCGCTTCCAGGAATCGTTGCCGAGGAATTTGGTGAGAGCGGATTGCTCGTCGGCATCGGGCGTGTATTGGTGGATGTTCATCTTGATGCCCATGCCATGCTGGATATTGATGAGCAGATCGCAGCGGGTCTTGCGATGCAGCGCCTCGATGAGCGAGAACGGCGCATGGCCGATGCCGGTCGGATCGATGAACGCGAAGGTGAGCGAGCCGGCGGGAATGCGGATTTTCTGAAGCGCCTCCGCACAGTCGCCGCACCAGATTTCGGCAAGCCGCGCTTTTTCATGCGGCTCCAGCCGCTTCGCCAGCGCTGCGGCTCCCGGAGCGCTCATCTCGGTGAAGATGAACTTCGTGAATTCGTGCCCGATGACCTTCAGCGGTGATCCGAGGTCTTCCTTGCCAGTCTTGCGAATCAGACAGCGACCGGGGCCGGAGAATAGTTCAAGGTAAACCCGGCTCTCCCATTTGTTCTTCATCCCGGTCGCGAACAGGTGGGCGTAGTAGGTGAGGAGCTTGTGTTTGGTGTCGATCCACGAGCCACTGTCGCGGATGGGCAGGCCGTCCGAGGCGGAAACGCCGTCCTTCCAGCGAGAACGGTCAGCCGATGCCAGAGAATGAAACTTCACGCTCATTGGGACATCAGTTCAGCAACGACTCAGCGAGCAAGCAATCATTTTCCGGCCAGCATACCGTGACGGGTGGGACAAAAACCGTCCAACCTGCCAATGATTTGCGAAGAGAAACGGACACGGGTGAAGCCCCGCGATATCAGCCTGCACGTCTCGAAAGACGAAGACGACTTTCGCACGCGCGATCAGTTACTCAGTCCGCACGGCTGGCGGCAGGAACCGAACGACTTTTTCAACCTCGGCGACACGCAAGCGGGGCTCCTCGTGAATGCGACGCTCCAGTGCGCCGCGCTCGTCTTTCGCGGCACGCTCGGACTTGGGGACATCATCACGGACGCGGAGTTCGTTCTCGACGATTGGCTGCACAGTGCGGGGCAGGTCCACCGCGGCTTTCGGGATGCGCTCCAGAAGGTGTGGGGCCGAATCGAAGCGCGGCTGACGGGTTTTCCGCACCCGGTTTTTTACACCGGGCACGGGTATTGAATGACGTGCTGCCATGCGTCCCGCCAGCAGAACAAGTTAGAATTGCCGGCACGATGCCGGCAACACATTACCGTCCCTTTGGCAACGCGCTCGTTCCCGCATAAACGGCGTTCTTACCGAGCAATTGTTCGATGCGCAGGAGTTGATTGTATTTCGCCAGACGATCCGAGCGGCTGAGCGAACCGGTCTTGATCTGGCCGCAGTTCGTCGCCACGGCGATGTCGGCGATGGTCGCGTCCTCAGTCTCGCCGGAACGATGCGAGAGGACGGCGGTATAATTGTTCGTCTGCGCAAGGGAAACGGCGTCGAGCGTTTCCGTAAGCGAACCGATTTGGTTTACCTTCACGAGAATCGAATTGGCCGTGCCGGTATCAATGCCCTTCTGGAGGAACTTCACGTTCGTCACGAACAAATCGTCGCCGACGAGTTGGACGCGGTCACCGAGTTTGTCGGTGAGCAGCTTCCAGTTCTTCCAATCATCTTCCGCGCAACCGTCCTCGATGCTCACGATGGGGTAGTCCTTGCAGAGCTTCACGTAGAACTCAACGAGTTGCGCGCCGGAGACCGTTTTCTTCGTACTCTTCTTGAAGGTGTAAGTGCCGTCGTGGTTGGAAAACTCAGATGCCGCGACATCAAGCGCGAAGAAAATCTGCTTGCCGAGCTTGTAACCGGCGTCGGCCACGGCCTTGGACATGGAGTCGAGGGCGTCTTCCACACTGTCGAGCTTGGGTGCGAAACCACCTTCATCGCCGACAGCCGTGGACAATCCGCGTTTTTTCAACACGGCTTTGAGCGAATGAAATGTCTCGGTGATCGCTCGCAAACCTTCGCTGAACGTCGGCAAACCCAGCGGCATGATCATGAATTCCTGGAAATCAATCGGCGCGTCCGAATGCGCGCCGCCGTTGATGACGTTGGCCATTGGCACCGGCAACACCTTCGCGTTCGGTCCGCCGAGATATTTGAACAGCGGTACGCCGAGGCAACTCGCTGCGGCCTTCGCGTTCGCGAGCGACACGGCGAGAATGGCGTTGGCTCCGAGCCTGGACTTCGTCTCCGTGCCGTCGAGTTTGATCATCGTGCGGTCAACGGTGAGCTGGTCGAGCGCGTCCACGCCCTGGAGCGCTGGCAGGATTTTGCTGTTTACGTTTGCGACCGCCTTGCTCACGCCTTTGCCGAGATAACGTTTCTTGTCACCGTCGCGGAGTTCGATGGCTTCATGCTCACCCGTGCTCGCACCCGAAGGCACTGCCGCACGCCCCACCGTGCCGCAATTCAAAGTCACGTCCACTTCCACCGTGGGATTACCGCGCGAATCGAGGATTTCATGCGCCTGGATTTTCTGAATTTTTGTCATAGTTCAATTTCAATTTCGAGAATTTCAAATGCCTGAATGGCGTGCGCATGATAGAAAGCACGCTTGGCGAGTCAAGGAACGCCGCAGATGAACACGGATGCGAAGTTGAAAGCCGAAACAG
>CAZNOE010000139.1:0-10938 GCA_964574525.1 uncultured Bifidobacteriaceae bacterium | reverse complement strand
AGGACGACTCGCTCGAAGACGCCGACGAACTGCCCGAACCGCAGGACCTCGCCGCAGAAGCCATCACCGAACTCGACGCCGTGGTTGACGACCTCCGGGAAATTGTCGCGCTGGTCGAGAAAGAAGAAGGCGTGGAGAAGTGAGGCAGGTGGGAGAGTGGGTAAGTGAGAAAGTGGGAAATTTGCCGCTGACAATCCCCAGTCTGCCAGTTAGATTCCAGCCATGAGCGCGACCGAAATCATCAATCAATTGCCCAAGCTCACCGAATCGGAAAGGCAGGCAGTTCTGAACAAGTTGCGCGAGCTTGCGGTGCAGGAAGAGGATGTTCTGCTCTGCCAGCAAGCGGCAGATGAACAAGCTGCGGAACTCGACCGCACGGAGGAAGCCGCGACTGCTTATCGCGCCGTTGACCTGCGGCAGCGCGGCATCGGAGAAACGCAAGCCGCTGACCTTCGCGCCAGACTGAAGACCTTCGCCGAGGACTGGAATCGCCCCGAGGCCGCCATCTACGATGAAGACCCGGCGCGGTGATGTCATCCTGGTGTTGTTTCCAAATTCCGACCTGCGCACCGCCAAGCGCCGACCTGCGCTTGTCCTCCAACGTGACAATCTCGCCAGCGGCCTGGGCCAGACCATCGTCGCGATGATTTCCAGCAACCCGGCGCGGGCGGCTTCGCGCTCATCATCGTGCCGTCGCTGGACCTGGTGATTTACAAAATGGGCGGGAACAACGGGCAGTACGATCCGACGCTCACGGGTTTGCCGCAACCCGAGCCGGATCATTCGCGCGATGATTGGAAGCCGGTTCCACGCACGGCGTTTCACGAAGGAAGCATGGGCGGGGATGATGGCATCCGGCGCGTGGTTGAGCTGGTTTGCGCGGCGGTGAGGGAATGACGTGCAGGGGGTGGGAGAAAACCGCAGATTTACCTTCGGGCCCGCGGCGCCCCGAAAAATGCCACTGCAACGCGCGCGAGCGCGAAAACCACACTGGCGAAGCCTGACCGCGGGAGTGTCGGTGAAACCGAACTCCATTGACTCGTCAGGATTTTTGACAGCACTGCCCCAGCACTGCCCCAACCTTTGCCGTCAGAGATTTGGCTGGATATCCCGCCATACGCGTCAGTGCGCTGGCGAGCTTTAGGGTTTCCGCACAAGGCTTTGTTATCTTCCTCACACCACCCCTCATGGCAAATCAAGCTCGGGGGCAATTTTTCCAGTATTGGCACACTGGCACGCAAGCTGCCTAGGTCGAAGGGTGATTATCGCAAGCGCCAGATTTTACAACGTTAATTTATGAAAAACTCCGACTCAACGAATTCGCAAAGTTCTGCCCCTTCCGCGGCCCCCCAGCGTAGGGGATTCTCCCCGTGGCAGCAGTTGAAGGGTAAACGCATTTCGTACTTAACCCTGCCCCTGATCATCATGGCGACCGTGGTGGAATTCGTCATTTTGGCGACCGGGTGGAAATATCAGCAAACGGTCTGTCTGCCCAAAGGCATGGGGGTCACTTTTTTTGGCATCGGCCCGATCGGCGCGACCATCCTCGCGGTGGAGTTGCTCAAACTGCCCCTCGCCATTTGGACGGCCTCTCGCACAGGCTGGGCGAAAGGGTTCATGATGATGGTGGGGTTGCCTCTGATTTGTGTGCTGACCTTCCAATTGGTCAAGGATATGGCGGTTTATGAAATGGGCACGGCCATGGCCCCGGCCAGCCAGTTTCTCGAGAAGGCGATGGCCGAGGAAATCAAAATCAACCAACTCAATGGCGAGTTGGCCGCCATCGAGGAGAAGAAAGCAGATCGCGACCGCAAGCGCGCCGAGATCGCCGCGAAGCAGGCCAAGGGCAAGGACGACCTGGGCGAGTCGCTTAAGTTTAATGGGGAACTGCGCCAGGACGCCATCACCCTGACTGAATATCAGAAGAAAGAGTTGTCCGAGGTGGAAGCCCGCCAGGCCACCATCATCAAGCAGTTTGATGCTGACACCGCACAGCTCACCAAATCCATTACCGATCTGCGCGCCCGCCGCGAAACCGAGTTGGCCGGAGCCACCAAGTGGAACGCTGAGGAGGCCCGCATTGAGAATGCCTATAAAGCGAAAATGGCCGAGTACTCCAATAAGAAAGCGGCTTACGAAAAAGACAAGGCGACCTATGCTGCCGCCAACGTTCTCAAACGTCAGTTTCTGAAGCAACCCGTTTTCCCCGGTGTGCCACCCGAGCGCGAGTCCAACACGATTCTTAAATCAACTTTGATCGCAGATCTCGACGCCCAAATCAAAGCCAAAGAAGCCGAATTGGCTGCGGTCAATACCAAGCGCCGGGACCGCGTTGCCCAGGTGGACGCCGATGCCCGTCGGGTGCGGGAGGAATTTGACCGTCGCTCCAGCACCAAGCGCGAGGAAACGGACCGCAAGCGCGAAGAATTGTCGGCCGCCCAGTCCACTTTGGCCGCCGAGTTGAAGGCGGAAGAGAAACGGGTTGACGTAGAGTTGGCGGCGGCCGTTCAGAAAGTGGACGGGATTCGCGCGGAGATAGATGCCAGCCGCAAGAAGGCTGAGGGATTATACGAGGCGCGTGAGGCCGCCATTAAAAACACTCAGGTCCACCGGATCGCCACCACGGTGGAAATCGTGCGCGGCTTGGTGCTGGGCGAGCGCCCCGTCTCCATCAAGGCCACCGCCAAGGAGCGCGGCGATTTGTACACCGACCAAATCAGCATGGTGCGCGTCTGGGTTTATCCCGTGCTGGCTTTTCTCGTCGCTTTCCTGCCGACTTTGATGGTTGAGATCGGTTTCTCCACCCTCTTCCATCCCGAACAGGAGCGCCCCCAACATCGCCTCGGCTTTATGGGTCGCCACCTGCACACGGTCTCCACCCGCGCCGGTCGTCTGAAGATATTGCGCGCCGAACGCATGGCCCGCGAAGTATCCACCGAGATCGCCGTTCGCGACCGGGCTCTGGCAGCCGCGAACGCGAACGCGCAAAAAGCGCTGGCCGAGAAAGAAGCCGAGTTGCAGGTCGCTCGCGAGTCCCTTGGTGCTGCCGCAGCCAAGCATGAAGAGCAATTGAAGAAGAAGGAAGAGGAGTGGGTCGCCAAGTTTGGCGGGATGGCCGATACGCTCAATCGTACGGTGATAGAGAAAGACGCCCTGCGCGATTTGCAGAAGTCCGAGATCGAACGCCAGATTCAGATGCGCCAGAATGCGTGGTCTGATCGCCTGACTCAATTGCGTCAGGAACTAGACGATCAGCGTGCCGCCAGCGAGGCGGAGCGCACGGCCTTGATGCAGGAACAGCATAAGAAATTGATGGAGGTGTCAGAGGAATGCAAAACCCAGGTCATTCAGGCCCGCCGCCAGATGGCCGATGCCGAATTGGCCGCGGTGGAAGCATCGGCCAAGTTGGCGCATGACTTGAAGGAAGCCTTGCACGCCCGCGATACGGCGGAATCTCAGTTGCGACATCAGGCTGATTCCTTTGCCCTCGTGCTGTCGCAAGCCAAGGAGGATGCGGCTCGTGAAATGGAGAAGGCGGCCCGTCTGGATCAGCACCGTTTGGAGCGGCAGCAATTGGAGTTTGGAAAGACGCTCCGCCAGCGTGAAGAGGACCTTGAACACGAATTAAAGAAGCGCGAGCAGGAATTGTCCCTCGGATTTGACGCCCGCATGGTTGAGATACAGACCAGGATTGAGCAGGATGCCCGCCGCCGCGAGGCGGAGCTTGAGCGTCAGTTGGAGGCCCGTGCCCTTGAAGTGGACGCACGCTGGAAACAAGAGGGGCAGCAGCGGGAAGAAGCCGCCCAAATCAGGCTCAAACAGCGGGAGCAGCAATTGCAGGCGCAGGCGGAGGTTCGTTTGAGCGACATGCAAACGCAGGCTGAGCAGGAGTTGCGTCGCCGGGAGTCGGAATTGGAACGCCAGCTCGAAGCCCAGGCGCGCGAGGCCGACGCGCGCTTGAAGCAGGGATTGCAGCAGAAGGAACTGGCTTTCCAGGCAAAGCTTAAGCAGCACGAACAGGAATTGGCCATCAGGGCCGACGCCCGGGAAACCGAATTGCAGAATCAGTGGGCTTCGGCCTTACGCGTCCGCGAGGAGGAATGGGAACGCCAGGCCGAGTCGCGCGTCCATGCCACCGAGGCCCGTTTGGGTCATGAAGCGCAGCAGAAGGAAGAGATTTTCCAAATCAAGCTCCGTCAGCGCGAGCAGCAGCTACAGTCGCAGTTTGACGCCCGCCTGGCCGAGTTGCGAGCGCAGTGGGATCAGGAATTGCACAGTCACGAGCGGGAGTGGGCTGGCAACGCCGAGGCCTCCACCCGCGTAATCGAATCACGCTGGAAGGCTGAAATGCAGCAGAAGGAAGAACTGTCCCAATCCCAATCGCGCCAGCGTGACCAACAATGGCAGGCGAAATTGGACGCCGTCCGCAGCGAGATGCAGGCTCAGACCGATCAGGTCCTTCGCCGCCGCGATGCGGAAATGCAGCAGAAGGACGAGGTTGCCGAAGCAAATGCCAGGCAGCGTGAGCAGGACTTGGTCGCCCAGTTGAACGCGCAAGCGGAGGCCCACTTGATGGCCGCGCGGGCGCAGTGGGAGACGGAGTCAGAGAAGAGAACGCGCGCCGCCATCGAACCTATTGAGGCGCTGTTGGAGCGCACTCAGAAGGAGCGCGACGAAGCCACGCAGTCCGCTTCCGGAGCCGTCCGCCAGGCGCAGGACCTGGAGAAAAAGCTGACCGAAGCGTCCTCGTTCCTCAATGGCTGGAAAAATGGAAAACATTTGGTCGTGGCTGGTCGATGAGAAGGTGGGAAACCACGGGAGTTGATCCCGTGGTTTCTTCGTTACATGCGGATCGTAATAATTCGCGAAAGAAAGGGTGTGGTAACTATCCAGCCAGGACTGGGCTCAGGTCATCACCTGCGTCGAAGAGCAGACAAACGGACGCGGGAAATATAACAGGCTATCGAACCAGGACCGCCTTGTTCTCTTTCAAATATTTTTCCACCACGCCTATGACGGACAATGAAGTCGGAGTTCTTTTGGCGTTGACCTTGACCAGCTTGTAATGCACCAGCCGTTTGCCAACCAGCTCCACGTGTAGATTCGAATCCCCCATGCGCCAGACCTGGCCGGTTTGCAGTGGTTTCGCAGGAATCCGGCTCTTGCCCTTCAAGTTCTTCATGGGGGCCAGTGTATCAGAACCCCCAACGAGCGCACGGCAAATCTTTCGGGTCTCACCCACGGCGGGCCGGCTCAGCGACCGACGAGTCCCTCCCGAAATTTTTCAACCGAAAATGCTGGAACTAAAAAACATCCTGAGGCATCTTCGCCACATGAACCCGATCAATTCAATCGCACTGCGCCATGGTGAGTCCCAAAACCGCCGCCATTTTCTGTCGCGCCTCGCCGGCGGCACGATGTTCTTCGTCGTTCCCGGTGCTTTCGCCGACGCACTCATCCGCACGCCGGCGCAAACCGAAGGACCGTTTTACCCGGACCACCTGCCGCTCGACACGGACAACGACCTCCTTATCGTCAACGATTCGCTCACGCCGGCGGTTGGCGAGGTCACGTGGCTGAGCGGACGCATCCTCGACGCGCGCGGCGAGCCGATGCGCAACGCGCTCGTGGAAATCTGGCAGTGCGACGCCAAGGGTGTTTACCTCCACAGCGGCAGCGCAAATGGTCCAAAGCGCGACTCGAACTTCCAGGGGTTCGGACGGTTTCTGACTGGCTCGACGGGGGAGTATCTCTTTCGCACAATCAAACCAGTCCCGTATCCGGGCCGCGCGCCGCACATTCACTACAAGTTAAAGCGGAATGGGAAGGAACTGCTGACCACGCAATGCTACATCAAAGGCCAGCCGCAAAATGAACGGGACGGTGTCTGGAAAGGCATCGCCGATCCCAAGGCGCGTGATTCGGTCACGGTGGATTTTGTCGCGCTCAAGAACTCCCGCGCGGGCGAACTCACGGCGCGATTCGACATCGTGATGGGATTCACGCCGGAGGCGTAAGTCATTTCTCATCCTCCTCGTCCTCGAAAAACAAAGGACAAATCGAGGACGAGAACGACGAGGAGATTCAGAGAGCACCAGCGGCATTAAGACATCGGCGGTTCAGTCGCTTCGGGCACAACTCTAAGCTTTGGCCGTGACGTGCGGAGTTGTTGCAACTTCTGCTCCGCGGCCATGAGGTTCAGACGGCGTTGCGCGGCGAGCGCTTGCGGGGAATTCGGAAATTCACTCACCACGCGCTCCATGATCTGCCGGGCCGTTTCCGGATCGTGATTGAACTTAAGATGCCATACGGCGATGAGGCCGAGCCACTCCGCGCGCTTGCTGTCGGGCGGTTCCGACATGCCGAGCAGCAACTCGATCTGCTCGATGGCCAGGTCCGCCTTGCCGAGTTGTCCGGCCAGCACGCGCGCAAGCTTTTCGCGGGAGGCAATGTCGTTTGGATTGTGCGTGAGCCTTTCCGACAGTTGATTGGCCAACGCGGTGGCCTGCCGGGATTCAAGCGGGGGTTCACCTTCAAGTGGGTTTTCGTCGAAACTCAACGCCGGCATGGGAACAACTTGAGCCACGCGTTGTTCGCGCAGTTCCGCGGCGGTACGCGGCAACTGCGTGCTGCGCAACTGCGCCATTCGCGCCAGATGCGTGCCCGGCAACCGATCGCAAATCACCTGCAACGCCCGCCGCGCCGCGTCGGGATCGCCCGCCAGTTTCAGATGCCATTCCGCCAGCTTGTGCAGCGCGACGGAGATTTGCGACGGCGTGGCGTTGGGCTGATCGCAGATTTCGAGGACGATCTGTTCGGCTTCGGCCAGGTCTTGAAACTTATTGGCGTAAAGTTCGGCCAGCATCAACCAGCCGCGGGAATCGTTTTCCCATTTTTCGAGCTGGCGGATGATTTCCCACTCGGCTTCAGCGTATTTGCCGAAGTTCATTTTGGCGATCGCGCTCGAATACATCGGCGGAAGCTTCGCCCGATGCAACACCGAGGGCGCATAGCTGGCAATGGGCAGAAACAACGCGCCAAGGGCCAGACCGAGCGTCAGCCAGCCGCCGGCCCAGATGAGTCCGATGGCCGGCAGCGCCATGCCGACCAGACTGGTTACGCAGAGCGCCCGGAAGTCCGTGCGGTCTTCGCCTTCGAGGCCACTGCCGATTTTGAAAAGCACCCAACCGAGCGTCACCGCCGCCCAATACGAACTCACGGCGAACAACCCGGCGGTGATTACGTGGAGGAACGCGGGAATCCAGTTCGTGCCGCTGTTTTGCGCGGCTTGCACTTGCGGCATGAACGGCTGCAATTGCCAGGAGATACCCAGGTTCATGACCACCCAGAGCGCGAACGGAAGCAGAAAACCCTTGATCAGCCACGGCAACAGCCGGCGGAGATTTTGCCGGCGCTCTTGCTCGCGCGACAGGCGATAAACGGTGACGGCCACAATGGCGATGAAGACCAGAGCGCCGAGCACCGTGAAGAGATCAATCACAGGCCACATGGCTGAAACGTCGTCGTTGTGCCTGGTATCATTTATTGGCCGATCTCGCACTCATTTATTGGCCAAGCAACCGGAGGAATCACCAAAAAGTATTGGTCTCTAAGGCTGTGTAATGAGAACCCAAAATATCGCACCGGACCAATGTCCATACATAATCATAATCCCGACCGTAAGTGAAGTCATTTCATGCCCGTTAGTATAGACCAACGGCCAATTATTGATGCCGCTCTCCCGACTTTGGACCACTAATTGACGATCTGCCTTGCGCTTGTCGACTTTCACAGCGACCGGATACAGATTGATGGCCGCTCGAAATCTGGCGCCGCGCGAACCCAGAAGCGGTGCGCGAGCATGCCTGGCGTCGGTTTGAAAACCGAGCCTCGCCTCTTTCAGCCAACCTTCTGCGGGAGACTCGATACGCAACGGTCGGCTCTGGTTTTTCGCTTCGCCGGGTGGTAAAACTGATTCATGAAATTCACATGGCTGCGAAAGGTTCTGCTCGCGTTGGGTCTCCAGTTGGCTTACGCCGGATTTCCTGGGAGCCTGCACGCGGTGGGGAATGCGCCGCGGATTGATGTCATTCTGTGGTTCGACACGGAGGACTATTTGCTTCCGGCATCGGACGACGCTGCCAAGCGCGTAGCGGACATGCTCACGAAGAGAAACATTCGGGCCACATTCAAGGTCGTCGGCGAAAAGGCGCGCACTTTGGAGCGACGCGGCCGGCACGATGTCATTGCCGCGCTCCGGAAGCACGACATCGGCTTTCACTCTGATTTCCATTCTGTTCATCCGACGCCTTCCGAGTATCTGGCGGACTGCGGTCTTCTCGACGGCGTGGCGGAATTTGCGCGACGCGAAGGCGATGGTGCGGCAGACGTGCGGCGGATTTTTGGCGTGCCGACCCTCGCTTGCTATGGCCAGCCCGGTTCATCATGGGCGGCGCAGGCGGTGGCCGCGCTAAAACAGATTGGCGTCGCACCATCTGGAGTGCCGTGTTACGTGGACGAAGGCACGCATGTCGGCCTCGAGCAAAAACCGTTTTGGTACGCCGGTGCGCTCAATGTGTATCACATGGGCGCAAACTACACGCGGATGGAGTTGCACAATCCGGCCGCCGTTGAGCCGGCGAAGAAGAAAGTATCGGAGATTGCCGAACGGCTGGCCAAACAAGACGGCGGCGGACTGATCAGCATTTTCTATCATCCCTGCGAGTGGGTGCATCGCGAATTCTGGGATGGAGTGAATTTCGCGCGCGGCCGCAATCCACCCCGCGAAGAATGGAAAGCGCCGCCGCAACGTTCCGCTGAAGAGACGGAGGCCGCGTTTGGAAGATTTGGCGAGTACCTTGATCACATTCGTTCCATTCCGGGGGCGCGCTTTGTAACCGCGAGCGATCTGCCTGCAATTTATTCCGACTCGGTTCGTACCGAAGGCGCAACGGAACGGGAGCTGGACGAACTGGCCAAACAAATTTTGAACAGCGCGACCAATGCGTTGGACTTTCAAATTGTTGAGAAAAAGGCATTTTCCGTTGCCGATCAGTTTGAGCTTTTCACGTTGGCAGTGAGCGAACTTGCCGCCGGCAAGAAACTGAAGCTTCCGTTGATAGCGCGCGGACTCTTTGGTCCGGACAATCCGCCGGCTCTTGGCTCGGACGAGCTGCGGGTTGCCTGGCCTGCTTTTCGCGATGCGGCGCTAGACACGCGTGAGTTTATCCAGACTCAGCAGCGGGTTCCCGCACGTGTTTTCATCGGGGCGGAAGCGGTTTCGCCTGGGGATTTTCTTGTGGGACTTGCTTCCGCATACGAATACCATCGCAGGAACGAAAAGTTGCCCGGGCAGGTCATTCTCGGAAGGAATGTTATCTTACTGCCCGCTCGCCAGGTGGCCGAGGACACGCTTGGCCTTTTCGGCGGCTGGGTGATTCACAAAGCTGATTTTCGCGCACCGAAAATTCTCGAAGTTGCCCGGCTGCAAACGTGGACGTTGAAGCCGGCGATCAGGCCCGATAACAATGTTATACGTCATTAGCCCATGAAGGCGAGACGACCATTCGTAATCTGCGGCGTCCTGGCAGTCTTGGTCGCGTTTATTTCTCTCCGGTTGTTACAGCCCGCTTCCTTCCGCACGACGAATGACGTATCGTTCTACCTGCTGGGCTACACCAACATGTCTGGGACGAACATGGCGCTTTTTCAAGTTACCAACCGCACGACGGCAACATTCACGTGTTGGGTTGGGTCGCGTAATAGCGTGGCACGCCGTAACGGTCGGCCTCTTTTCCGCGATGTGTACCCTGCTGTCGATCCCGGCACCTTGCCGCCGAGTGGAGCATTCACATTTGCTGTTCGGTCTTCAGCAGACACGAACCTGTGGCGCGTTTCTGTTCAGCTTCAGAAGTTGAATGCTCCCCGCCCGAAGTGGCAGCGAGTGCCAGTGCGTATTCTGAGATCCATCGGTGTCCACTCGTTCGACGAGAAGTGGTACCACATTACCAGCCCGGAATATGGAAGAGGCGAGCAATAACATAACACCTAACAACTACCCTTCCTTCCATCTCATCGTCAGCCCTTTCAGTTCAGAAGCCCCGTGTGCGTGCAAGCTTCTTCCAATCGTCCCGTCGAATCGCCGTGCTTCTCGATACCGCCTGGGTCTTCCGCCCGAAGTGCAGCACTTTCTTTTGAGTCCCGATTTCACGGGCGAGGCTGCGCATTGTGGCGCGGGTCGTGGCTAAAGATTTCAAATCTTTGAGCCAACTGTTCGCGGGTCGCGGAGCCGCGATAAATCAAAAGCCGATAGCGGAAGCGCTGGGTTTGTTTCGCCGCGAGCGTCCAGTCGCCGGGCGCGGAAACGTTCGGATTGATCAATCCTTGCTCGTCGGCGCGCCAGCCGCAGGGGTGGTTTGGATTTGTGGGATGATCGAATACCGCGATGCCAAACGTTTCGCTGCCAAACGGGCGCTCGACGTTGCACCAGGCGGCGCGCTGTTGTTCGCACTCGCGTCCGCGCAGTCCATTTGAATTCAGGTGCGTCTGGCGCGGGTTGGCTTTGTCCCATGGCATGCGCACGGACAGGCCGCCGACGAAGAACTTGCCGAAGTTCACGTCCTTTTCTTTCGCGCGCAGCAGAAGCTCGAAGTCAATCAGGTAAACGTCGGACGACTCGGGCGCATGAATGGTGATCGCATCTTCTTCTTCGAGGACCACGCTTCCATTCGGAGCAACGAGTTCCACGAGCGCGCGCCATGACACGTGATCGGACGCCTCCTGCAAATCGAGCAGGCGCACGAACCGCTGTTTCCCCTCGTCTTCCTTCCAGTAATTGAATCCGTTCACGCGGTGAAAGCCAGTGAAGATGCCGTGCTGCCACGGATGGTCCGCCGGTTTGTCTTCCGTGAGCACGACCCGCCCCGACGCGTCGCGCAC
>CAZNOE010000138.1:310-10942 GCA_964574525.1 uncultured Bifidobacteriaceae bacterium | reverse complement strand
GCGGCGGCGAAAGTTCAGGAAGAAACACGAGGCAGGGCCAAAGAGTCGGAAAGAACAGCCCAACGGGACGCACAACAGCGCGGTAAGGAGTTGGACAAGAAAGCTCAGGCTGAAGCGGAGAAGAAGGCTCAGGGCAAACCAGAACTGCGCCCCAAGCACGAGCAGATTGCCAGTGAACCAGGCGGAACCAACACCGTGAAGAAAGCTCAAAAGAATAAAGGCAAAGGGAAACCGTCGCCTCCGGAGGACCCGCCGGTGACCCCACCAGCCTCCCCGTGACGAGGAGAAGTTTGCGCGGCATGAGAGCCGGATCAAGGACTTCCAACTCTCAGCCTCGCTTGAAATTGAAAGTCAAGAAATGACCACACAAACGGAAAGAATTTTTGCGCAAACGAGATTCGTAAGTACAGACCAACCACCAAACAAGGAGAACTCCATGAATAAAACAATTCGCTTAGGCGGCAAACTCGGAATCGTGCTGTGCAGTGCGCTGCTGGGATACACAACTTACGGGCAACCGTCGGTATCGGTCGGGGTCAGTGTGCCGCTACCATCGGTGGAGATTCGCGCCGAAAGCGACTTTTATGAGCCGCTCACCCCGCACGGGGAATGGGTGGTGGTCGGCTCCTACGGACGCTGCTGGAGACCGGCCCGAGTCGAAGTTGGTTGGCGACCTTACTGCAACGGCAACTGGCAGCGCACCGACGCCGGCTGGTATTGGGTCAGTGATGAGCCGTGGGCCTGGGCTACGTATCATTATGGTCGCTGGGATTTCACCGACCGATATGGGTGGTATTGGGTGCCGCAGACGCAATGGGCACCGGCGTGGGTTTCCTGGCACAGCGGTGGCGGCTACGTCGGCTGGGCGCCGCTACTCCCCTCCGTGAGAATTTCGGCAAGTGGATTCGTTGGATTTAACGCGGCAATCATCTCGCCACGGGCGTTTGTCTTTGTCGAGCAGCGTCGGTTCCTGGAACCCATCCGCCCGACGATGGTGGTCGCCAGTAGTACGACCATCATCAACAAGACCACCACCATCACGAATACCAGGATCGTCAACAACACCGTTATCAACGAAGGGCCGGCCACAGCGGTCATCGAAAAAGCAAGCGGGCGAAAGATCGAAGCGGTCCCGGTTCAGGAACTGCGCCACAAGCAGGAAGCCGCGGTCGTCAGCAAGCAAAGGACACCGACTGCGACCAGTGAAAAGAAGGTCCCGGCGGCAGTTCCCAGCGCAGTTGAAACCCGCGAAAAGAAAACCGTTGCCGCGCCCGCGCCACCTCAGGTTCAGAAACCAGCCGCCGCCACGCCTGAGTCTGCAGCGCCCGCCCCGAAGAGCCGCGAAGCGCAGAGCGAGAAACGCAAGCCCGCTCCCGCCGCCCCGGAATCCAAGCCCGCGGCCCGACCTGAATCCAAGCCTGCGGCCAAGCCCGAGGCCAGGCCTGAAAGCAATCGTCCCGCGGCGGATAAACAACCAACCGAATCGAAGCCGGACAAACACGTCGAAAAACAGGAAAAGCCGGCCAAGCCATCGGATGAGAAAGTGCAACGGCCTGCCAATGAAAAGCCGGCCGGAAGAGAAAAGAGCGAAGCGAATCCTGCGGGCAAAGACCACGGGAACAAACCCAAAGAGTAGTTGTTTGGGAGGTTGGTAATCCACCTCTCGCAGGAAACAGGTAAACATCAAAAACGAAAGGAAACATCATGAAAAGAACATCTGCAAACACGGGTAAGGCCCTCAAAGTATTCGGATTGATCCTCTCCCTCGGCGCAATGCCATTGCTCTTGGGCGTGACCGGCTGCGCCGGCAATCGCTACGAGCAAAGCACGGGCGAACGAATTGACGATCACGGCACTTCTTCCCGCGTCAAAGCCGCGCTGGGAGACGACACCCAATATAAGTACGGCGGAGTAAATGTGGAAACGTTCAAGGGCACGGTTCAGTTGAGCGGTTTCGTCAATTCGAGAGACCAGAAGAATCGGGCTGGAGACCTCGCCAAGAAAGTCGCAGGCGTGAAAGAGGTCATAAACAACATCACGGTCAAAGAGTCGGTGAACTGACCCGCGAATAGAATCATTTCTCTGGCCCTGCTCGCCGGTGGTGTTGCGCTCATCGCATCAAAATCAATTCCATGAACTCTTTCAGCGCCGACGCTTCCAGGTTCTTTACTGGATCACCGACTGACAAGGCCGTCTGGATGCTCGTCCTGGGCATTCTCGGTGCCGTCGTTAGCCTGACGGAGACGTTGCGCCGTTCCAAACATGGTTGATCCGTTGGCGGCTGCTGCGCCGTGCTTTGAAAAAGAATTGAAGAAATGGACATCCTCGCACAGATCACAATGAGTGGATTCTCTCCAGCCCTGAAAGCCGTCACTGTGTTGGGTGGTATCATTGCCCTGCTCGTGGCGATAAAAGTCGGCAAGGTCATGATCAGGCTGGTCTTTGGTCTGATCGGTCTTGCGTTGCTCGGGGGAGCAGTCTGGTGGTTTCTCGTGGGACATTGACCCACTGAAAAATCTGTAAACTCATCAACCTATGATTGCACTGATAATCCAACCCATGTTTGCCGCCGCAGGTTATTCCCTGTTGTATCTCCTTTTCGGAGGAGGCCTTGGCGGAGCGATTCTCATCTTCATCGTGGCAAAAATGTTGGGTAAATGAGCCATCCCGCCATTTGAAAATGCTGCCCGCACGCGATGGGCCGCCGTTTTGCAGGAGGTGGTCGCACGCGGGCGAACCGAAATGAAAATCTCTGCCAACCATCTAAAACGCTATAAAGAGATTGGTTTGCTGCTGTGGAAGTACGGCCGCTCCGATCTCGTGCAGCAAATGGGCATTGACGAAGCCGTTGATCCGCATAAGGCAAAAGCGGCCAGTGCCGGCGAGGCCACGCCGGATCAATTGGCCGATGACCTCGAAGCGATGGGACCCACTTACGTGAAGTTGGGCCAGGTGCTTTCCGGCCGATCCGATCTGCTCCCGGACGCCTATTTGAAGGCGCTGGCCCGCCTGCAGGACAAGGTCAAACCCTTTGCCTACGCCGAGGTGGAACAAATCGTAGCAACGGAGTTGGGAGTCAGAATCTCGAAGGCGTTCTCGCGTTTCGATCCTGAGCCGATCGCCGCCGCCTCGCTGGGCCAGGTTCATTCCGCCGCGCTGCGGGATGGGCGATTGGTGGTGGTCAAAGTCCAACGACCCAACATTCGCAAACAGATCGCCGAGGATTTTGAAGTGCTCGAGCAGATCGCCGATTTCTTCGATGCGCACAGCGAACTCGGCCGGCGTCACCAATTTCTCAAAATCCTGGAAGAGTTCCGCATCAGCATTCAGCAGGAGCTAAACTACGAACGGGAAGCGCAAAATCTGATCGCGGTTGGGGAAAACTTGAAAGAGTTTGAATTGATCCAGGTGCCCCAGCCCGTTCCCGACTACAGCACCCGCTGCGTGCTCACGATGGATTATGTCACCGGCCGGAAGATTACCGCGCTCGGTCCGCTCGCCCGTCTGGAGCTGAACGGCGCGCCGCTGGCCGAGGAACTGTTCAAGGCGTATTTGAAGCAGGTGCTCGTGGACGGATTGTTTCATGCCGATCCGCATCCGGGAAATGTCTTTCTCACCGACGCCGGGCACATCGCGCTGCTCGATCTGGGGATGGTCGGCCACACGGCGCCGGCCATGCAGGAGAACCTGCTCAAGCTGTTGCTGGCGATCAGCGAGGGAAATGGTGATGAAGCCGCCGACATCGTGATCCGCATCGGCCAGACAACGGAGGAGTTTAACCAGATCGAATTCCGCCGCCGCATCGGGCAACTGGTGGCCGCCCGGCAGGATCAGGGGCTGCAACAGATCAACGTGGGGAAAACCGTGTTGGAAGTAACCAGGAACGCCGCCGACAACGGCCTCTTCGTTCCCAGTGAGTTGACGTTGCTGGGCAAAACCCTGCTGCAACTGGATGAGGTCGGGAAGATTCTCGATCCCGCGTTTGATCCGAATGCGTCCATCCGCCGCAATGTGGGTGAACTGATGTCGCGACGGATGCGCAAGCAGGTCACCCAGGGAAGCCTGTTCAGTTCGCTGTTGGAGATGAAGGATTTCGTCGGCGGGTTGCCGTCCCGGCTCAACCGCATCATGGATGCGATCACCAACCAGGAGTTGGAAGTCAAAGTCAAATCCATGGACGCTAAAATGGTGGTGGAGGGCATCCAGAAAATCGCCAATCGCATCACGGCGGGCATACTCCTGGCCGCGCTGATAATGGGAGCGTCCCAGTTGATGCAGATCCAAACCAGCTTTCGCCTGTTTGGTTATCCCGCCCTGGCCATTCTCTGCTTTCTAGCCGCGGCGGCGGGGGGGTTCTGGTTGGTCGTCAGCATCTTTGTTCAAGACCAAAAAGGCCGGCGGAAATGAACCCGCTTCAACAGCAAGTGACAAGAAAGCCATTATGAAAAAAGAAACACAACGTCAGCCATCGCAAAAATCGGCGGGCAAAAAGCGGCCATTGGATCCACGTGAGTTTCCGCTGGCCCGGGATGCGCGAGGCTCGGCGGGGCGCGAAGAAATCCGTTCCCAGACCCCGATGGTTTCCGCTCCGCGCCAATCCCGCCGGCCCATCGAAAGCAGCAGCTAAAATCGGGCGCATGCGCGATGAGGAAGCACCACTGAAAAACGCAGACAAATGGAAATGATGATTATGAAAAAACCGCCGCAACTGATTCGATCAACTAAAACAAACAGAAAAGCACGCATGAAAACATTCATTGAATCGTTTCTGACCGCGAATGTTTTCGTGGTCGCCCGAGACACCCAACTATGAAACACAATAAAAACCATGACAACGCCCCGAGCGCCGGCCCGCAATTGGTGCCGGTTCGCTTTGAATTCAGGCATCCGACGGCCACGACTGTTTGCATCGCGGGAACTTTTAACCAGTGGCGGCCCGAAGCCAAAAGTCTGCACCCCAGCGGAGAAGGTCACTGGTGGAAGGAAACGGCTTTGGCGCCTGGCACCTACGAATATTGCCTGGTGGTGGACGGCCAATGGATCCCCGATCCGCTGGCGAAAGACACCGTGCCGAACCCGTACGGTTTGGGCGAAACTCGATCTTACAGGTGGCCAACTCGCCGGGAGCATCTCATCTCGCCGACGCGGAAACTTTACCACTGAAAAACGCAAACAAACCGAAGACACAGAAAGTATGAACAAACAAACACAAGCAATCAGCGATGCCATGGGCACGCTCGCCGAGGATGCGCGGGCCTTGCTGTCCGCCACCACCGACGTCGCCGGGGACAAAGTCGGGGAGGCCCGCAAGCGTCTCGCCGCCGCACTGGAACGCGGCAAAGAATTCTATGGCCGCGTTCGCGAGAAGGCGGTTGAAGGTGCCAAGGCGGCCGACGAGGCCGTGCATGAGCATCCTTATCAAGTCATCGGCATCGCCCTCGGTGTCGGCGCGCTCATCGGGTATCTCGCCGCTCGCCGGTGCTCGCGCAACGAATGATCCGGCCATGGAACAAGCCATCGCCCATCTCCCGCAAATAGGCACCACGTTGAAACACTTCGTTCGGCGACTGCCAACCATTGGTGCAAGCCACTGGAATTGTTGAACGTGGAACACCTCAAATCACTGTGAGCCCCCGCTTAAACGTCATTCGCGCCTTCTTACGCGGACGCGCGAAAACTCAGCCGAACGCGCCGAACGGTGACGCAACCCCCAAGGAGTCACCGCCTGCAAGCGCGCTCGGCGGCGAACCGCTGCTCGCTGAAGCGATTGCCACAACGGCGGCCAAAACGACGCCGGTGCAAATCGCCTTGATTGTGCTGGGGACGATTGCCTTCCTTTATTTTGCGCGTCCTGTGATCTTGCCGGTCTTCCTGGCTTGTGTTGCCGCCATCACGTTGAAACCGCTCATCCGCTGGTTGTGTTACTGCCACATTCCACCGGCGCTCTCCGCCGCAGTCGTGCTTTGCTTTCTCGTTTCCGCCATCGGGATTGGAGTCTTCCAATTGGGCCGTCCGGCGTTGACGTGGATGAATGAAGCGCCGCAACACATGATCGAGTTGCGGCAACGGGTTCAGAAAATCTTCCCACGTCTCGCACGCTTCAATCAGGCGGCGGCCGCGGTGAACAACCTGGGCGCGACGGAGGATGAAGAAGTGAAAGCCACTGTGGTCGAGGTCAAAACCAGCCGTGTCCCCGGCGCGTTCATTAACTGGACCGGAACTTTCCTGGCCGGCGTGGGCGAGACGCTGGTCCTGCTTTATCTATTGCTCGCCTCGGGTGATCTGTTCCTGCAGAAACTCGTCCACGTGATGCCCACGCTGCACGACAAGAAGAGCGCGGTCGCAATCAGCCACGAGATTCAGCAAAACATTTCCAATTACCTGTTCTCCGTTTCGCTTATTAACATCGGCCTCGGTATTGTCGTGAGTGGGGGACTCTACTTCATGGGCGTGCCCAACGCCGCGATGTGGGGAATACTCGCGGCGGTGCTGAATTTTGTTCCCTACTTTGGCCCCGTCGCGGGGGTCATCGTGCTGGCCACGGTCGGTCTGCTTACGTTCGACTCGCCGTGGAAAGGACTCTTGCCGCCCGCCTGGTATCTGGCGCTCCACCTGCTGGAAGCGAACCTCATTACGCCGGTGTTGCTCGGGCGCCGCTTCACGCTCAATCCCGTGGTCATTTTTGTTTCGTTGATCTTCTGGACCTGGCTCTGGGGTGTGCCGGGAGCATTGCTGTCGGTGCCGATCCTGGTTTCAATCAAAGTCGTTTGCGACCGCGTCCCGGCGATGTCGTCCGTCAGCGAACTTCTCTCCCGATGAGCCAGCAACACATTATGCGTGGATCAAGATGAATCATTCTGCCGAAAAAATGGTGAGCCGTGCGGGCGCGTGGAGCCGCCTCTCGCTGCAAACACTGGCGGGCGTGGGCAGCTACGCGCGCGAACAGTGGCGCGAGGTGCAGTACCTGGCGGCGGTGCTCGGCACAACGCTCTTTCTGAGCGCGCAGCCACGGCGTTGGCGGCGCACGGCGCGGAGTGTCTTCGCGCGGCAGCTTCTTTTCTCCGGCGTGGAATCGGTCCGCTTCATTCTCATCGTGGCGGTGCTGGTGGGGATTTCAGTGGTGGTTCAACTGAATGTTTGGACCGCAAAGGTCGGGCAGTCGCAGACGCTGGGGCCGTTGCTCGTCGTGGTCGTGGCGCGGGAACTGGGGCCGCTGTTCGCCAACTTTGTTCTGATCGTGCGCGGCGGCAGCGCCATCACCACCGAGTTGGGCATCATGAAAGCCGGCGGCGAGGTGCGCGTCCTCGAAGCGCAAGGCATCGAACCGCTTTTGTTCCTGGTGATGCCGCGCGTGCTGGGAATGGTGGTGTCGGCGTTTTCTCTGACGGTCATTTTCGTGCTCGTGGCGTTCGGCAGCGGCTACGGCTTCGGCGCTCTCATCGGGCAGACCAACGCGGACGCGGTCGGGTTTCTCAACAGCGTGTTCAAAGCCGTTCATCCGTTCGACGGGCTCGGCTTCCTCCTGAAATGTCTCTTGCCCGCTCTCCTCACGGCGGTGATTTGCTGCACTGAAGGACTCAGCGTCGAGCAAGGGGTGACGGAAGTGCCGCTGGCCGTGAAGCGCGCGCTCGCCCGATCGCTCGGCGCGTTGTTCGTCACGTCCGCGGTGGTTTCGCTTCTGACTTACTTATGACCTTGCCGCCCAGCATCCTGAATATCAGCGAGCTGACGATCGAGTCCAGTCCGCAGCATGAAACCGGATTGTGCGACGTTTCGTTCGAGCTGAAGACGGGCGAACTGCTGCTTCTGCACATCGAACGCGAAAACGAACGCCTGGCACTGGCGGATGCCACCGAAGGCCTGCTGGCCCCGGCGCGAGGAAGAGTCCTGTTTCTCGGGGAAGATTGGCAGGGTATGTCCGCCGATCACGCCGCCGCGCAACGCGGCAAAGTCGGGCGTTTGTTCGATGACGAAGGCTGGATTGGCGACCTTGATGTGGACCAGAACATCATGCTGGCGCAGCGCCACCATACTCAGCGAAGCGAGGGGGACATCCTGGAGGAAGCGCTGAAGTTCGCGCGCATGTTCGGCTTGCCGGGTCTGCCGCGCGGCCGGCCGGGGAGCGTGCGGCGATGGGACTTGCGCAAGGCGGCGTGTCTGCGCGCGTTCCTCGGCCAGCCGGCCTTCATCATTCTCGAACAGCCGGTGCGCGGCGTTTACGCCGACCTCATGACTCCACTCATCAACGCGGTGCAGTCCGCGCGCCAACGGGGCGCCGCCGTGCTCTGGACCGCCACGGACCCGCGGATCTGGAATAATCCCGCGATTCACGCGACAACGCGGGCCAGGATGTGCGGCTCGCAGTTGCAGACGGTGGAAAGCGAGTCGTGATGGAAAAGCGTTTTGAATTTCGCCATGTGAACGAGTTGACCGGCTTGTTTGTGCTGGCCGTGCTCGCGCTGGTCGTGGCCGGTGTCATTTTCAGCGGTCATTCGCAGCGGTGGTTTGCGCGCAAATACGCCTTTGACGTGCTGCTGCCGGAGAGTGGCGCGTTCGGATTGAGACGCGGCGACGAGGTGTTCATTGCCGGGGTCTCGGTCGGTTTGGTGGACGATATTCTGGTGGGCCAGGACCGCCGGATGAAGGCGCATGTGAAAGTCCGCAGCGACTTCGAGCGGTTCGTGCGCGTTGATTCAACGGCGGCCATCAAAAAAGTTTTCGGTGTGGCGGGCGATTCGTTTGTTGAAATCGCTCCTGGCCAAGGCAAGCCACTGCCCGCGAACGACCCCGAAATCGTGTGTCTTGCGGGGGAGGAATTGCCGGCCAGAATTGAGAGAATGCTCGAAGAACTCCGGGGCGAACTGATGCCCGTCGTGAAAAAAGCCGGCACCACCCTCGACGCGTGGGCCAAGCTCGGGTCGGATCTGCAAGAAACACAGGGGAAGTTAAACCAACTCGTCGCCCGGCTGGACAACCTCGCCACCGGCGTCGAACAAGGGAAAGGCACCGCCGGCAAGCTGCTCACGGACACTGCGCTGGCGGACGAGGCGCAAAAGGTCCTGGCCCGCGCGAATGAAGCGATGAGCGAATTGCAGGGTATGATGACGAACCTGAATGCCACGGTGAAGAATGTCCAGGACGGCACGGCGCGCTTGCCGGAAATCACGGAGGCCATGGCCAATGAAGCGAAGGATTTGCCCGGCCTCGTCCAGCAAACCCAGACCTCGATGCGCGAAGTCGAGCGATTGGTGGAAGCGTTGCAACGGCACTGGCTCGTCCGCAAATACGTGAACAAGACGAATCCGCCGCCGGTGCACCCACTGCCCGAGAGCGAGGAGCCGCCAAAGAAGCCAGTGAAGGCGCTGCGGTCATCAAAAGTTTCAACCCGGTAAACAATGAGCGAGGAACTACAGCCAGGTGCGGGAGGAGACGGTGCGGGTAGTGGAAGCCAGCCGCGCGCGCATCTGGGAGCTGTTCCGAAAAGCAAACCTATGACGATTGATAACAGTATGAAAACTGAGAAGAAACGCATTCTGGTTGTGGACGACCAGGCCCAAAATACCCGGCTGGTGAAACTCTACCTCGAACGGACCAACGACTACGTGGTCAGAGAGGAAAATGTCGCCAAGGCCGCGCTTTCCGCGGCGGAGGGATTTCAGCCGCACTTGATCCTGCTGGATGTGATGATGCCGGGTATGGACGGCGGGGATTTGGCCGCTTGTTTTCACGCGAATCCCAAATTAAAAGCCGTGCCGATTGTGTTTCTGACGGCGATCGTCACGAAAGGAGAAGTTGACGCGGGTGGTGGGCGGATCGGGGGGGTTGCCTTTCTGGCCAAACCGGTCGTACTGTCGGAACTGGCCGCCTGTCTCAAGCAACACTTGGGAGGATGACGCGGCGAGAAGCAAACCAGGCGAGGCCAGAGCGAGGGCGGAGCGGCGTTCCCTCGCGCCGACGGCGGCCGGGTTGAATACGAGGCAAGGCCAATCGCAGTTTAAGAACGGGACAAATATGGAGCAAAAAGTCATTCTCGACGGCGACCCCGTCGCGGTGGAGATCGTTACCGAGGTCCGACGCGAAGAGGCTCTGCTAAAGACGGGAGCCTTGCAGAACGCGATTTTCAACAGCGCCAACTTCTCCAGTATTGCCACTGACGAGAAGGGCGTCATTCAATTATTCAATGTCGGTGCCGAGCGCATGCTGGGCTATGCGGCCGCTGACGTGGTCAACAAGATCACTCCCGCCGATATTTCCGATCCGCAGGAAGTGATCGCACGCGCCAAGGCTTTGAGCCTGGAGTTGGGAACCAGGATTGCACCGGGGTTCGAGGCGTTGGTGTTCAAGGCCTCGCGCGGGATCGAGGATATTTACGAATTGACCTACTTCCGCAAGGACGGCAGCCGTTTTCCGGCGGTCGTGTCGGTCACGGCGTTGCGCGACGATCAGGGCGAGATCATCGGATATTTGTTGATCGGCACCGATAATACCGCGCGCAAGCAGGCGGAAGAGGCGCTGCTCAAAGCGGGGGCCCTGCAGAGCGCGATTTTCAACAGCGCCAATTTCTCGAGTATCGCCACTGACGCGAAGGGCGTCATCCAGATCTTCAACGTCGGCGCGGAACGCATGCTGGGC